>CAZTHM010000026.1:0-16395 GCA_964613505.1 uncultured Acidobacteriota bacterium
CTGGGACGAAGTGGGGGCGCGGTGTCTCTCCTGCGCCAATTGCACGCTGGTCTGCCCCACTTGCTTCTGCACGACGGTGGAAGACCCGAGCAACCTGCGCGGCACGGCGGCGGAGCGGATTCGAGTAGCGGATTCGTGCTTCAACCGCGACTTCTCACACGTCCACGGTGGCAACATCCGTCCCACCATCAAGTCGCGCTACCGGCAGTGGCTGACCCACAAGCTGGCTTCCTGGATCGACCAGTTTGGGACCTCGGGCTGCGTGGGCTGCGGGCGATGCATCACCTGGTGTCCGGTGGGAATCGAGATCAACGAAGAAGTCAACGCCATCCGCGCGAAGGCAGCCCAATGAGCGTCGCGTTTCCAGTAACGGAATTACGGAATCCGGCGGACCCCATGCTGCCCCGGCTGGCCGTTATTCAATCCGTGAAACCCGAGGCGTACGGCGTTTCCACCTTATCCCTGAATTTCGTGGAGCCTCGCGAACGAGCGGCTTATCGCTTTCAACCCGGGCAATTCAACATGCTTTACCTTCCCGGCGCGGGCGAGGTGGCCATCTCGGTCAGTTCCGACCCCAGCGAGCCGCAGACGATCGGTCACACGGTCCGCTGCGCGGGGAGCGTGACGCGCGCCATCGGCCGCCTGAAGCCCGGTGACACGTTGGGGGTGCGCGGGCCTCACGGAAACCACTGGCCCCTCGCGCAAGCTTACGGCAAAAACCTAATCATCGTGGCGGGGGGAATTGGCCTGGCCCCGCTGCGCCCGGTGATTCTTTCCGTCCTCGGCCATCGTGACGCCTTCGGGCGCGTCCTGCTGCTTTACGGGGCGCGAACGCCGGCCGACCTTCTCTACACGCGGGAATTCGGCCGCTGGCGCGAAGGAGGGGTCGAAGTCAATGTCACAGTTGACTTGGCGGATGATACCTGGAAGGGTAAAGTCGGTGTGGTCCCTCAACTCTTCTATTTCGTGCGCATGGAGCACAAGAACTCTCTGGTGCTTACCTGCGGGCCGGAAATCATGATGCGCTTCGTGATTTACGAAGCGCTGGCCCGCCGCATCCCCAAGGAAGCGATTTACCTCTCGATGGAGCGCAACATGAAGTGCGCGGTGGGCTTCTGCGGCCACTGCCAGTTCGGCCCCACGTTCATCTGCAAGCAGGGGCCGGTGCTCAACTACGCGGCCCTCGAGCCTTTCTTCGGCAAGGAGGATTTCTGATATGGCCTCCGACGCGCGGCCCAAACTGGCGGTTCACAAATTCTCCTCCTGCGACGGTTGCCAACTGGCGCTGCTGAGCCTTGAGGACGAATTGCTCAGCCTGGTGGGCGAAGTCGAGGTTGCGTATTTTCTCGAGGCGAGTTCCGCGACGGCCGCGGGACCCTACGACGTCGTTCTGGTGGAAGGCTCGATCACCACGCCCCACGACCTGGAGCGCATCCGCGCCGTGCGCAAAGACGCCAAATACCTCATCACCATCGGCGCCTGCGCCACCACCGGCGGTATCCAGGCGCTGCGCAACTGGGCGGACGTGGAAGAGTTTGCGCGGTTCGTTTATCCCACGCCGGCTTTCATCCACACCCTGAAGGACTCGACGCCGATTTCCAGCCACGTCGCCGTGGACTTCGAACTGAGCGGTTGCCCCATCAACAAGACGCAGCTCCTGGAAGTCATCACGGCGCTCCTGCAGGGGCGCGCGCCGCATCTGCCGCCGCACGCCGTTTGCATGGAGTGCAAGCGGCGGGGGACGGTGTGCGTCACTGTGGCGCAGGGGATTCCCTGCCTCGGCCCGCTCACGCTGGCCGGCTGCGGGGCGCTCTGCCCGGCTTACAACCGCGGCTGTTACGGATGCTTCGGCCCGATGGAAAATCCCAACCCTGACTCGCTTACGAACCACTTGCAGCGCACCGGCACGCGCCCCGACGAATTGGTGAGGCTGCTGCGCGGCTTTACGGGATACGCGGAGGTGTTTCGCTCCGCCAGCGAGAAACTGGAGAAGACTGCTCCATGACAACCAGCCCAACCGGTCCGTCGGCTCTGCCGCTCCGCACGGTGAGAGTGGAGAACCTGTCGCGCGTCGAAGGCGAAGGCGGGCTCTACGCGCGCGTCGAAAATGGCGTGGTGCGCGAAGTCAAGCTGGACATCTTCGAGCCGCCGCGCTTCTTCGAAGCCTTCCTGCGCGGCCGCCACTTCCAGGAAGTCCCAGACATCACGGCGCGAATCTGCGGCATCTGTCCGGTGGCTTACCAGATGAGTTCCGTGCACGCCATCGAAGCCGCGATGGGCGTGACAATCACGCCGGAAATCCGCGCCCTGCGTCGCCTGCTCTACTGCGGCGAGTGGATTGAAAGCCATGCCCTGCACATCTACCTTCTCCAGGCGCCGGACTTTCTCGGCTACGACAGCGCCATCGCCATGGCCGCCGATCATCCCAAAGAAGTCGAGCAGGGCCTGGGGCTGAAGAAAATCGGCAACAACCTGCTGGAGCTTCTCGGCGGGCGCGCCACGCATCCGGTTTCGGTCTGCGTGGGAGGTTTCTACAAGGCGCCGCGGCGCGCGGACCTTTTGAAGCTGCGCCCGGACCTCGAGTGGGGTTTGGAAGCGTCCATCGCCACGGTAAAGCTCGTTTCCGGGCTCAAGTTCCCGGATTTCACGCCTGACTACGAATTCGTTTCGGTTTCTCATCCCGATGAGTATCCGATGAACGAGCGGAAGATTGTTTCTTCCGCCGGCATTGATATCGAGCCCGCGGAGTTCGAGCGTGTTTTCCTGGAAGAGCACGTCGAGCATTCCACCGCGCTGCACTCGAAGCGCGCGGACAATGGCAAGAGCTACTTCGTCGGGCCGTTGGCGCGAATCAACCTGAATTTCGAGAAACTGATGCCGCGCGCCAAAGAGGCCGCCAAGACCTGCGGGATCGCTTGGCCAAGCAAGAATCCCTTCCAGGGAATCGTGGCACGGGCTGTGGAGTTGGTTCATGCCTACGAAGAGGCGATCGCGCTCGTGGACGCTTATCAGCAACCCGCGCCCAGTCGGGTGGAGATCAAAGTTCGCGCGGGGGAGGGGTGCGCCGCCACGGAGGCGCCGCGCGGCGCGCTCTACCACCGCTATCGCATCAACGACCAGGGGATGGTGGAGTTTGCCAAGATCGTTCCTCCCACGGCGCAGAACTACCGGCGCATGGAAGACGATCTGCGGCTGTATTTGCCGGGGATCCTCGACCGCTCCGAGCCTGAAATCGCCCGCGCCTGTGAGAACCTGATTCGCAACTACGATCCCTGCATCTCCTGCTCCACCCATTTCTTGAAGTTGAGGCTGGACCGTGAGTAAGCCTGCCAGCCATTGCGAACGTGAATACGGCGCCGCGAAGGTGGGCGCCTGCCTGCGCGTAGTGGGATTGGGCAATCCCTACGCCGGCGACGACAGCGTGGGACTCGAAATCGTGAATCGCCTGCGCGCCCGGGGCGATTGCGAGTGCGAACTCCTCGCGTTGCCACAGGCGGGAGTAGAATTGGTTGAGGCCTTGGGGAATGTTGAAGCGGTCCTTTTCATTGACGCCGTTTCGAGCGGCTTGCCCGCCGGGACCTTGCACCTGGTTCCGCTGCCGTCAGCGAAAGTCGAGCCGCGCGTGCTGGCGTCGCTTTCCAGCCACGGCTGGGGTTTGGCGGAGACGCTGAAACTGATGGAAGCGCTCGGCCGGCCGAGTCCGCGCCTGGCGCTGCTGGGTGTGGAGGTCGGAACGGTCGAGCCGGGCGCGCCGCGCTCGCCGGCCGTGGAAACAGCGATGGGAACGGTGGTCGAGCGGTTTCCCGCCGTGTACGCATTTCTCGCCGCCGCCGAGATGACCGGTTGGGCCGGTCCGCTGCGCTTCGCGCCCGGCGACGCGTTGCTGGCGGGTTTGTAGCGGCGGTATCGGCAGGCCGGGACAGGTCGTCTCCACCGCCGTTGTTGTGGCGGTCCCGTTCTGCGGGGGCGCCCCTGGAGGTTCGTGATGTGCCTGGCAGTCCCAGGTAGAATTGTCGAAATCTCGGAGACGGCGAGCGGCCGCGTGGCGCGCGTCGAGTTCGGCGGCGTGTCGCGCCCCGTGCAGTTGGATTTTGTTCCCGAGGCCGCAGTGGGCGATTACGTCGTGACGCATGTGGGATTCGCCATCAGCCGCGTGGACGCCGACGAGGCGGCACGGACCTTCGAACTGCTGAATGCCATGGGCTTGCTCGAGAGCGAGGGACTCAAGCCGCTGTAGCGGCGATCTATGATCGCCGGCTTGCTGTAGCGCCGCTCTATGAGCGGCGAAGTGGATAAACGCGCCGTAGCGGCGATTCCTGATTGCCGGCCCGCTGTAGCGCCGCTCTATGAGCGGCGTTGCGATTGCCGAATCGCCGGTCATAGACCGGCGCTACAACACCGGCGCTACAGAAGAACCGTCATGAAATACCTCGACGAATATCGCGACGAACGCATCGCCCGCGCCCTCGTGGCGGACATCGGCCGCCGCGTCACCCGGCCCTGGGTGCTCATGGAAATCTGCGGCGGGCACACCCACACTCTGATGCGCTATGGCATCGACGAACTGGTGCCGCCGCTGATCTCTCTCGTTCACGGCCCCGGCTGCCCGGTCTGCGTGACCCCGCTCGAAATCATCGACAAAGCCATTCGCATCGCCGCGCGCCCGGAAGTGATTCTGGTTTCCTACGGCGACATGCTGCGCGTGCCCGGTTCGGACTCCGACCTCCTCCGCGTCAAGGCTTCCGGCGGCGACGTGCGCGTGGTGTATTCGCCGATGGAGGCGCTCAAGATCGCGCGCTCGAACCCTCACCGGCGCGTGGTGTTCTTCGGCATCGGATTTGAGACCACCGCTCCGGCCAATGCCATGGCGGTGTGGCGGGCGCGTGAGCAGGGTTTGGAGAATTTCTCCATGCTGGTTTCGCACGTCCTGGTGCCGCCTGCGCTGCGCCTGCTGCTCACCTCGCCCGGCAATCGCGTCCAGGGTTTCATCGCTCCCGGCCACGTCTGCACGGTGATGGGTTACCGCGAATACGAGGCGCTGGCGAGCGAATTTCGCGTTCCCTTTGTGGTGGGCGGCTTCGAGCCGATTGACCTACTGGAAGCCATTCTGATGCTCGTGACGCAACTCGAGGTAGGCCGGGCGGAGGTCGAGAACCAGTACGTGCGCTCGGTGACGCGGGAAGGGAACGTCGCGGCGCAGAAGATCATGGAAGAAGTTTTTGAAGTCACGGACCGCAAGTGGCGCGGCGTCGGCCCGATCGCGCAGAGCGGATTGCGCCTGCGGCCGGAGTTTGCCGCTTACGATGCGGAAAAGATTTTTGATGTTGGCGAGTGCAACGCGGAGGAACCCGCCGAGTGCATCAGCGCGCTGGTGCTGCAAGGCTTGAAGAAGCCGGTGGATTGTTCCGCCTTCGGGGGGCGCTGCACGCCGGAGTCGCCCCTGGGCGCGCCGATGGTTTCGGCCGAAGGCGCCTGCGCCGCCTATTACCGCTACCGGCGGCATGCTGTGCCGGTGTGAATTCCGTTCTAGCGCCCCGATGAATCGGGGCGGCTCTTCCAGATTCGATGAACGATGATCGCCAAAATCCGCCCGCCTTCACCTGCCCGGCACCCATTGCCGCCACGGACAGAATCCTGCTCGGTCACGGTAGCGGAGGCAAACTCTCCGCCGATCTGATCCGGCAGATTTTTCTTCCCGCTTTTCAGAATCCCGTCCTGGCGCGCCTCGACGATCAGGCTATCGTCACCGTCAACGGCACGCGCCTGGCGTTCACCACGGATTCTTTTGTGGTCAGCCCGCTGTTTTTTCGCGGCGGAGATATCGGCTCGCTCGCCGTGCACGGCACGATTAACGATCTCGCCATGGGCGGCGCGCGCCCGTTGTTTTTGAGCGCGGCGTTCATTATCGAAGAAGGCCTGCCGGTGGAGACCCTGCGGCGCGTCGTCGATTCGCTCCATCGCGCGGCCAAGGCGGCGGGCGTCGAAGTCGTGACCGGAGACACCAAGGTGGTGGAGCGGGGAAGCGGCGACGAGCTCTTTATCAATACCTCCGGGATAGGACTCGTCCCCGAGGGCGTGACCCTCTCGGCGAACCAGGCGCGGCCGGGCGACCGCGTCCTCCTGAGCGGCTCGATTGGCGAGCACGGCATCGCCATTCTGGCGGAGCGGGAAGGGATCGAGTTTGACAGTCCGGTGATGAGCGATAGCGCCCCTCTCCACACTCTGGTGGACGCGCTGCTCGCGGCGGCGCCGGGCGCGATTCGCTGCCTGCGCGACCCGACGCGCGGCGGCGTTTCGAGCACGCTGAACGAAATCGCCGGACAGTCGCGCGTGGGCATCGAAATCGACGAGAGGTTCGTTCGCGTGCGCGAGGAAGTGAAAGGCGCCTGCGAGTTGCTGGGCCTTGACCCTCTGTACGTGGCGAACGAAGGCAAACTGATCGCCATCGTCGCGCCTGAGGCAGCGGAGGCGGCGCTCGCCGCCCTGCGCGCACACTCGCTCGGAGGCGGGGCCGAAATTATCGGTGCGGTCACGGAAGCGCATCCCGGCATGGTCACCATGCGAACCCTGCTCGGCACCATGCGCATTGTGGACATGCTGGCCGGCGACCAGTTGCCGCGAATTTGCTAGAGGAGCCATCAGCTGTCAGCCGTCAGCTTTCAGCCAAAATGAAAGTTATTCTCGCTGACCGCTGAAAGCTGATGGCTGACAGCTAAGAACATGCACGAACTGAGCATCGCCAACTCGATCCTCGACGCGGTGCGAGCGGAAGCGGCGCGGCGGCCGGGCGCACGCCTCGTGAAAGTGGGAGTGCGGGTGGGAGAACTATCCGGGGTCCAGCCCGACTCGCTCAGCTTCAGTTTCGAGGCGCTGGTGCGAGGGTCCGACCTGGAGCCCTTGGCGCTCGAAATCGAGGCTTGCCCGCGCCGCCAGCGCTGCCCGGAGTGCGGGCAGGAGTTCCGCGCGGTCGATTTTGACATCACCTGTCCCGGCTGCGGCGAGGAGCGCACGCGCTGCATCAGCGGCGACGAGTTGGACCTCGCTTACATTGAGATCGAGGAGTCATGAGCAAGATACCTCTGGAAAAGAAAGTTCTGAGTGAGAACGACCGCATCGCCGCGGAACTGCGCGCCCGCTTCGGCGAGCACGGGATTCTCTGTTTGAATTTTGTAAGCTCCCCCGGGGCAGGGAAGACTTTGCTGCTCGAGAAAACTCTGGAGCGGTTTCCGAAGAGTGAGCGCGTCGCCGTCCTCACCGGCGACGTTCAGACGGACAACGATGCGCGCCGTCTGGCGCGGGCCGGATTTCCCGTGCGGCAGATTACCACCGCCGGCGCCTGCCACCTCGACGCGCGCATGGTCGAGCGCGCGCTTGCCGGCTGGCGGCTGGAGGATCTCGACCTGTTGCTGATTGAGAACGTCGGCAACCTCGTCTGCCCGGCCAGCTACGACCTGGGCGAGGCCGCGAAAATCGTGGTCCTGAGCGTCGCGGAAGGCGACGACAAACCGCTCAAGTACCCCGCCATGTTTTTCCGCGCCAGCCTGCTGATCCTGAGCAAGATCGATCTCCTGCCCTACGTTCCCTTCAGCCTCGCGGCGGCGCGCCGGAACGCACTGCGGATTCACCCGGAAATGGAAATCCTGGAATTGTCTTCCACGACGGGCGCGGGCTTGGAGGCGTGGCAGGCGTGGCTTCAGGCCCGCCGCGGTGCTGCCGCCGAGCCCCATGGCGCGGCTCGCGCCACTCGCGGTCAGGTGTGACCATGGAAGTCCGCAAGGGGATTGAAGTCTCGGGGATCGTTCAGGGCGTGGGATTTCGCCCTTACGTCTATCGCCTGGCCTCGGAACTGCATCTCGCCGGGTCGATCGCCAACACCTCGGCCGGAGTGACCATCGAAGTGCAAGGTTCGCGCGAGGCCGTCGCTGGATTCCTCCATCGCCTTCCCGCTGAACTGCCGCCGCTGGCCCGCATGACCGGCCTCGCGGTGCGCGACCTTCCCTCGAACCACGACCGCGAGTTCATCATCCTCGCCAGCCGCGCCGGCGAGGACGCGCGCGCGTTGATTTCGCCCGATGTCGCCATCTGCGCCGACTGCCTGCGCGAAATGTTTGACCCCGACGACCGCCGCTACCGCTACCCCTTCATCAACTGCACGAACTGCGGCCCGCGCTTCACCATCGTGCGCGACATTCCTTACGACCGCGCGCGCACCTCGATGGCGGCCTTCGCCATGTGCCCGGCCTGCCAGCGCGAGTACGACGATCCAGCCAACCGGCGCTTCCACGCCCAGCCCAACGCCTGCTGGGACTGTGGTCCGCGTCCGGAACTGTGGGACTCCGACGGCCAGCGCGTGGAGTGTTCCGATCCCGTTGGCAAGGCCGCCGCTTTGCTGCGCGCCGGGCGCATCGTGGCGGTGAAGGGCCTCGGGGGTTTCCATCTGGCCGCGGACGCGACCCACGTCGGGGCGGTTGCCACCTTGCGCGAGCGCAAGCGGCGCGTCGGCAAGCCCTTCGCCCTCATGGTTCCGGACCTGGGCGCCGCCGAGGAATTCTGCACCGCCAATGACGTTTCCCGCGCCCTGCTGCTCGGCCCGGAGCGCCCCGTCGTGCTTATGTCGAAGCAGCCGAACATTCCGATCGTAGACGACGTGGCCCCCGGCCTGCACGAGCTGGGCGTGTTTCTCCCCTATACCCCGCTTCATCATCTCCTTTTCGCCGACGGGCGCTTCGTGGCCCTGGTCATGACGAGCGGCAATGTGAGCGAAGAGCCCATCGCCATTGACAACCAGGAGGCCCTGGCGCGCCTGGCGGGACTGGCGGACTTCTTTCTGGTTCACAACCGCGACATTCTGCGGCGCTGCGACGACTCGGTCGTACGCGCCAGCGGCGGACGAGTGCGCCAATTGCGGCGCTCGCGCGGCTACGTTCCCGTGCCGGTGTTCCTGGGCGACGAGATGCCGCCCGTCCTCGCGGTGGGCGGAGAGTTGAAAAACACCATTTGCCTGACGAAGGGACGCCATGCCTTTTTGAGCCAGCACATCGGCGACCTGGAGAACCTGGCGGCTCACCAATTCTTCGAGGAGGCGGTCGAGCATCTCCAGCGCGTTCTCGAAATCGAGCCGCGGGTGATTGCCTACGACCTCCATCCCGACTACTTTTCGACGCGCTGGGCGCTGGCGCAAAGGGGCATCGAGCACATCGGCGTGCAGCACCACCACGCGCACATTGCCAGTTGCATGGCGGAGAACCATCTCGACGGAAAAGTCATCGGCATCGCGCTGGATGGCACGGGTTACGGGACCGACGGCAACGTCTGGGGCGGGGAAGTGCTCGTGGCCGATTACCGTGACTTCGAACGCGCCGCGCATTTTGCTTACGTGCCCATGCCGGGCGGCGCGGCGGCGATCCAGGAGCCGTGGAGAATGGCGGTCAGCTATCTTTCGCACCATTTCGGCGAGGCGTTCCTGAACTTCCGCATTCCGTTTGTCGAGCGGCTCGATCGAGCTCGCGCTGAAGTGTTGATGCGCATGATGAAGCGAGGAGTGAATTCACCGCTCACTTCGAGTTGCGGGCGATTGTTCGACGCAGTGGCGGCGCTGGTGGGAATCCGCGACTGCGTGACCTACGAAGCGCAAGCCGCCATTGAGCTTGAGATGGCCATCGCAGACGCGCAGGACAACACGGCATACCCGCTCGCGCTCGTGCCTGACGGCGAGGGCTGGCTCATCGACACCCGCCCGATGTTTGAGGCCCTGATCGAAGACCTTCGCCGGGGCCTCGCTCCGGCCGTCATCAGCCAGAGATTCCACAACGGGCTCGTGGAAGGATTGGCGCGTCTGGCGACGATCTTGCGTGAGCGGACGGAACTCAACCGCGTTTGTCTGAGTGGAGGAACTTTCCAGAACGTTTACCTTCTCGAACAATTGCGGGCGCGCCTGGTGTCGGAGGGGTTCGAAGTTTTTGCCCATGCCGAAGTGCCCGCCGGCGATGGCGGGCTCAGCCTGGGACAGGCGCTCGTGGCCGCGCACTGCCTGCGTTAGTCGATTTTCTGGTCCGTCACTGTTCAGCGCTTACTGCACGCTCGCCACGCGCATCTATGGCGCCGATGACGTCGAATATATGGCTGAGGCGGAACGCAAGATCAAGCTCTATACCGATCTCGGTTTCGGCCACTTGCCCATCTGCATGGCCAAGACGCATTTGTCGTTTTCGCACGATCCGGAGTGGAAGGGGGTGCCGAAGGGCTACAAGTTTCCGATTCGCGACGTGCGGCTTTCAGCGGGCGCCGGGTTCCTCTATCCCTTGGCCGGCGAGATGATGACCATGCCGGGCCTCGGCTCCTCGCCTGCGGCGGTGCGCGTGGATATCGACGCCCAGAACCGTATCCAGGGGCTTTTCTGAATCGCGCGTAGAGTGCTGATTCGGTCGAGGTCTCTGTGGCGCGCCGAAGCTCGATGCTTCCTCGAAGATGTCGCCGCACGGCAATGGGTCATTTTGATGTAGAGGCGGCTTTACGCCGTCCGTCATCTGACGGACGAGGTGAACTCGCCGCTACAGATTCAAACTGACCTACTACCCGCTGCACGCGTCCCTTCCGGCGATTCTTGCTTTTGTGCTAAACTGATTTTGTTCCCATTGTGGGCCGTTAGCTCAATTGGTAGAGCAACTGACTCTCAATCCTAAAATTACATATTGCACAGTTTTGTAAGGCTTTGGAAATACTAGGAAATCGCCGATTCTGTGCCAACCCATGCAACCCCTTCTAAGCAGGGGCTTGCTACAATATCCGCTACAGTAGGATTTCTCCAGGGAGGGCGTTGGACGATGCCCTTCGTTTCAACCGCAGGTTGTCGATTCGCTAGGGGGCAACTGTGCGCGACGGCGGGGCATTCTACAAAGGCGCGTCGTCACTCCCATTGATTCGTGCCAGCACTCGCCCGATGGTGCGGACCGACACCCCGTATGCGTCCGGTGAACCCACCGCGGGATTCGTTTCGTTGGGCACGGTCGAGATGTTGAAAAGTGGGGGGAAGGATAAGACACAGCAGCGGCCTGCCGTACAGCCATCTATTTGTCAGGAAGCAACTCGGCGAGGCGGCCTGCAGGATGAATGCTGATGCGTCCACTGCGGTCAGAAGGAGTGACTCTCCTTTGGCCGACGCTGCCGGCAGGTATCCGTCCGGCGATGCCCTCCCACACGTTGAGACCCGGGCACAGGCTATCTTAGGGGTGTCGGCTGCGGGCCGCGGGGCGGAGAAGTCGCCAGAGACCGTTTCTTCCTGTTTTCCCCACCCATCGGCTTGGATCTGGCGCGTTCGGCGAGTTTCTTCCTGATTTCTTCACTGCAAGCGGGAAGGTCATTCGCAGCAGGATCAAGGTCCGGGAGCAACCCCCGCCGTGCGCATTTCGTTGACCACTTGCCGTACACGCGTGGCGAAGCGGCCTTTGGGATCCTGCTGAAGGTAGTTCTCGAATTCACCCAAAGCCTTCGGGGCGTCCTGCATACGAAGATAAACGTTGCCCAGCCGGACATGTACGTCGGCAAAGGACGGATCGAGATCCTGGGCTTTGCGCAATTCCTTCACGGAATCCTTGTAGTTCTGGAGCGCGAAATAGGTTAGGCCGAGCTGGTAATGGCCAAACCAAGAGTCCGGCTTCATTCGCAGTCCGGTCTCCAGAAAGCGCTGGCTGTCCTCAAAGCGTTGCCGGTCATGATTGAGGAGACCGAGTTGGATGTAACTCTCCGCGCGCTTCGAATCCAGCTCCAGCGCCTTTTGAAAAGCAGCCTCAGCCTTGGCAGCGTCCCCCGAACGGTAATAGGCGACTCCCAGAACCTCCAATCCTAGGGGGAACTGTGGTTGGGCGTCCGTGACGGCCTTGAGGCGGCGAATCGCCGTTGCGTATTCTTTCTTCTGCAGATCGTTCTTGGCTTTTTCGAACTCGTCGCGGGTTCGGGGGGGAAGTGCCAGTTCTTCCGCGGAAACCTGAGATTTGCCCTTTCCCTTCATCAGTGGGCCCTCGGGGGTCAGGAAAACCGTGACGTATTGTTCCGCGAAAGTGAATTGGACTTTGAGTTCCTGCTCCTTGGTGTAGTACCCCGGCTTACTGGTCACAAGGGTGTAGTCCCCACTGCGGACGGCTGGGAAGTAGAACCGCCCTTGGGTGTTAGTCACTGTGGTGTCGACCAGACCGAGCTGGGGATCGTAGAGTTTTACCGAAGCTCCCCCAGACTCCTCCTGGCCGGTGCCCACCCGGACGATTCCCTCGATCCTGGCTGTTTGGGCTGCAAGAGGGGAGACCCAGAAGGACAGCACGGCCATCAATGTCGCGACGGTGAATCGCGAGGTGACCCGCTGCGCTTTGGCCGGCGCTCGTTCGAATCCCCGTGAAATGCGGTCCAGCCCGGACGGCAACGGAAAGCCCTGCTTGATCGCGGCCACCGCCTACCTCCGCTCGATTCAAACGCGCCGGGTACCCTGGTCGTGGTTAACAGCCTATTGCGCCGGAGGAGAAGCCTCCTCGGCTCGGTTCAGACGGTAAAGAACATTGTCACTTTTCTCGAGTCGCTCGGCTCGGAGTTTATCGTAAATCGCCAGGACCTCCCGTGCTTCCTGGTCGCGACCGAGACGGCTCAAAACCTGGGAGAGCTCGAAATGTGCGATGTCACTCCCCGGCGCCAGCCGGACGGCCTCCTGCAATTGCGCCAGGGCCTGTTCCAGATTCCCCCGTGCGGCCCAAACCCTCCCCAACCCGACGTGGGCTTCAGGCAGGTCGGCGTTGAGACCCAAGCCTTGCTCGAAGAGTTTCCCCGCTTCCTCCGGTTGGCCCTGTTTGCGGAGGATTTCCGCCAGCTCAACGTAGCACCGCGCGTGCGTGGGGTCAATCTTCAGTTCATCCTGGAAGGCTTGCCGGGCCTCCTCCCAGGCTGCTGGTTCGTTCGAGGAGCGCACGAGCATCAGCCCCAGACGGTAATGCAACCCCGGCGCATTCGGCGCGAGCGTGATGGCCTTGCGATATTGGACCGCCGCGGGGGCGTACTGTTTGTGTGCTTCCAGCAAATCGCCCACAAGCTGGCGCGCGCGAAAAGAGTTGGGCGCCACCTCGATCATGCGGCCCGCGAGGATCGATGAAAGCTGAAAGTAGAGCCGAGTCGCGACGTAGAGAACGTCGGGATCGTCGGGGTGATCGCGGAGCAGGACCTGCACGACCTCGGCTGCGCGGAGCGGCTGGCGCAGGGCGACGTGGAGCTGTTCGAGGTTGATCCCCACCATGCGCTTGAGCTCTTTGTCTGTCTCGGTGGCGAACGCCTTCTCCAAATGCGGCAAAGCCTCCTGATAACGGCCCGCCTCTGCTTCCGCCATGCCGAGGAACGCGCCGGCGTGAGGCAAGCGCGGGTCGAGCTTCAACGCTTGCCGGTAGCTCTCGGCGGCTTTGTCGTACCGGCTGGTCGAGTAGTAGGCCAAACCCAGATTCGAGAGGATTTCCGCCGAGCGCGGCTGAAGCTTGACCAACTGCTCGAGCAGGGGGATGGCCTCCTCGAATCGGCTGGCGGCCATGGCCGCGGCGGCCCGCCGGTTCAATTCTTCAACCTTGGCGAGGGGAGCGGTTCCTCCCTTTTGCATGGCAGACGCGGCCGCGCGCTCCGCAACCTGAAACGAAAGAAAGATGACCACACAGATGACGGGTTTCCAGGAATATCGGACAGTGAGCCGCAATGCTGACTCCAGGAGGTTCTTTACAGTGGTACAGGGTTAGTATACGAACAAGGGCAAGTGAACGACAGTCCGTTTCGCCTACGTTCGCTGTAGCGGCGCTCTATGAGCGTCGGCTTTTTCATGAAGAAGAACCGGCGGTCATAGACCGCCGCGCCAGCCGCAATTCGCCACGTGCTGCGAAAAGAAAAGCCCCGAGGCCCTTGCGGGCCCCGGGGCTGATGCTGGATTCCAAGTCGGGCTAGAAGAGGAATTTGAGCCCGAACTGGATGATGCGCGGAGACCAGGCACCGTTAACTTGGCCGAAGTTGCTGCTGACACTCCCGCAGGAAGCGCCGGGGTCCACTGTGTCTGAGCACCCGGTGTTGACACCGCTCCACTGGGTGTGGTTCCAAGAGTTAAACGTCTCGAACCGGAACTGGATCTGGGTTTTCTCATGGATGGTGATGTTCTTGAAGAGAGACATATCCCAGTTGTTCCGTCCCGGACCACGGACGGTGTTCCTGCCTCCGTAGCCGAACATGCCAGGCTGGTTATCCGCGTAGAGCTGGTCAAGGGTCGGCTGGGTAAAGGCGTTCACATTGAACCACTGGACGGTATCTCCGTAAGTGAGGTCCTGGATGATGCTCTTGCCGGACTGCTCGCCCACTGGGTTGCACATCACGTCGCCGCCCACGCCGCTGCTAAGGCCGCCCAGGCCACAGGTTATAGTGAACGGTGTTCCGCTCATGAACGTAGTGGTGCCGCTCACCTGCCATCCGCCGAGGGAGTTCTTGAGCCAGGCGCTGGAGTTCTTGAAGAACGGCAGGTCATAAAGATAACCCATTGTGAAGATGTGCCGACGATCCAAGCTGGAGGTCCCCCGCCAGCGGTTGAGGTTGTATTCATCGACGCCTTCATGCGCTCGCTCGTACTGGCTACCGGCGTTATCGATGGCGTGCGACCAGGTGTAATTGGCGCCGAGGCTGAGTCCATGGGACACTTGATGACGGTAACTCGCCTGGAGCGAGTTGTAGTTCGACCGTGCGACCTGGTCAGTGACGCCGATTCTGCGGAACCCCTGGAAGGGCAGGTAGGGGTAAGTATCCGCGCCGTCGATAATCTCGTCCTGGATCGCGTGGTCGAGGCCCAGGGGAACGAGGTTGATGTCGCGCTCGAGGGTCAGGTAGTTCCCCGCGCTTCCAACATACGCCAGGGTGACCAGGTCGTTGGGAGTAATTTGCCGTTGGATGTTGAGATTCCACTGGTAGGTGCGCGGAAACTTCGAGGTCTCGGACAGAGCTTCGATGGCCACCGGAGCGATATTTCCCCCGCCGACCCCGATTTCTGCCCAGTTATTCAGGTTGGACAGACTGGAGGAGAACGCGAAGGGCGCACCGCCCTGGGTGGCCTCGGCCCCTGCTTCGTTGCCGTTGAGGCCGTCGTAGAAGACGCCGACCGCAGCGCGAATCGAGGTCTTACCATTACCCCAGGGGTCCCAAGCGAAACCAACCCGGGGTGCGATGTTCTTGTACTGACCCTGCTGGCAGGCGGTTGGGATACCTTCGGTGACCCCGCATTGCACCAGGCCATTGCCAAAGGTGAACCTGCCATCCGACGTGAAGATGTCGCCGCTGCCTGGGTTCAAGAACCCATTGGCGTTGAGTGTAGGTGCCCGTGCCGAGTCGTAGAGGTCGGGGTAGAAGCTGGAATGCTGAAAGTAGCGTTCCCGGTTGCGGGTGAAGAGGTAGTAGCGGACGCCGATGTTAACAGTCAAATTGGGCGTCACCTTCCAGTCGTCCTGAATGTAAGGCTCGAAATTGGTGGACCGATAGTAGCCCTTGCCGACTTTGGCGCCTTCGGAGTAGGACTCCAAGACTCCGCTCAGCATGTCGGCCACCGAGTTGCCGGTAGACGTTGTACCGTCACTTGAAAAGTTGGCATAGCCCTGGGTGCTGCCTCCAAATTGCTCGTTCTTGCGGAAGCGCTCCACGTAGACCCCGAACTTGACCGTGTGCTTTCCCTTAATCCAGGTCATGTTCTCTTTCCAGGTGATGATGGGGTTGGAGTTGTAAGGGCCATATGCAAACCAATAACCCTGGCCCAAGCACACCTGCGACCCACCACAGATCCCGAGGGAGGTCAAATAGGTGTTGCCGTCGTTCGAGGGGAAGATGTGGGGAGCATCGAAGCTGGAACTCCTCACTAAAGTCCCCGAAACGGACGTAGGGCCAGGCTGTATCCTCAGGTCGATGTGGTCCACCGTGTAGCCCATGATGAATTCGCTGAACAGCGAAGGCGTAATGGCGTGCGCGAAATTCAGCACCGCGCTCTTGCCGGGGCCGGCGAACTGGGTCTTTATGGTGTCCAGGTCGGACCAAGACCAGAGGGCGTTGGGCGTGACCGTGGTCCAGGCGTCCTGAGTGTAACGAACGAACAGGCGCGTGCGGTCGCTGAAGTTGTGGTCCACGCGTATCTGTTCCTGTCGCCAGTCCACCGGCGTGCTGGCGCTGGTGGTGTAGTTGTACGCGCCGCTGTTGGGGAGCGGGAGGTAAGCGTCCATCATTTCGACGCCGTTGGGTTCGAGGCTCGGCAGCAGACCGGTAACTGAATCAGCGTTCGTGGGGAATGTGCACCCATCGTCTACGAGGGCCTGGTTGAAATTCGCATGATCCTCGAGGCACTCACTGAAATCACCTTGACGT
>CAZTHM010000026.1:16405-17102 GCA_964613505.1 uncultured Acidobacteriota bacterium
AAGAACCCTCCGGCACCGCCATGAAGCCGCCTGACGGTTAGCTCACGCTGGAAAAATTGGGCCTCATACCCTGCTGTCTCGGAACTTGCGCCAGGCTTGCGACCAGAAGAAAAACGTCTTGTCTTTGGCGGTGTTGTACTTCCCAGGAATGTAGATGGGCCCGCCCACCGTGTAGCCGTACTCGTTTCGCTTGTGGGGGTTTCTTTCCGGAATGGAACCGATGGTTTCCCGGTTGGTGAAGAAATTGTTGGCGTTCAGCTTGTCATTGCGCAGGAATTCGTAAACCGAACCGTGGAAATCGCGCTGGCCCGACTTGGTGCTGACCTGGATGTGAGCTCCGCTGTGCTGGCCGATGTCAGCTCCGTAGTTCGAGGTGGAAACACGGAACTCGCCGATCGAGTCGAGGCTCGGGTACGTGTTCAAGGTGCTGTTGGAGCCCCGGTCCGAGTTGTTGCCACCGTCGACTTCCCACGTGTTGTATACCGTGCGGCCGCCATTGAAGGAGATCTCCACGTTCCCCAGCACCCCAACCGCATCGGTGTTCAAACCGTTCGTCGGGGCGGCGCCGGGAACCAACATAGCCAATGCGACGAAATTGCGCGCCGGGAGGGCCAAATTAAGGATTTGGCTGCCGGTGATAACGCCGGAGATAGCCGCGGTTTCGGTCTCGACGCCCGTCAGTGTGCCAGTAACTTCG
>CAZTHM010000027.1:0-17062 GCA_964613505.1 uncultured Acidobacteriota bacterium
GCTTGCGCTCGGTGATGTCCCGCGCGATGCCTTGCACGGCCACCGGATAGGGCCCGGAGTAAATCGGCCGGAGGCTCACTTCCAACGGCAGGCGCTGGCCGTCCTTGGTCAGAATCGCGATCTCGGCGGCCCCCTGCTGAGGCACTCCCGACTGAATGATCTGCTCGACCTGCGGCCTGTATTCCGCGGCAACCCATTCCAGGATGTTCTGCCCAATGGCTTCCGGGCGCGAGTAGCCAATGGTTCTCTCCCCCGCCAGATTCAACGAGGTGATGTGACCGCGGAGGCCGCAAGTGAAGACGATGTCGTTGGCGTTCTCGAAAAGTTCATGGAAGCGGTCCCGGAGAGCGGCTTCTCTTTGACCCCATTCGCGGATCGTGGCGGTCTGCTCGAAAACGCGGCGGCGGAGGAGCACGACCCATCCCAGCACGGCCAGAATCAACGACGCCATGATCCCCAGCCCCACCAAGGCGTGCCGCAGCGTCCACCAGGGCGGGCGCTCCAGGACCACAACGTCCGCGGCAGAACGCATCAGCAGCCGGAACGCCCGTGGTTGTCGTTTCTCGTCCGCCTGCACCGAACACACGCCGGTCACTTGCAGCCGGCTGCCCCGTGGCAGCGCGGCAAGGTTGCGCAGAGCACCCGATTCTTCCAGGTAGGCATCGAAAAAGAGGTCTTGCGACTGGAGGATCAGAATCAGACCGTCCCCCTGCAGGACATCGTCCACCAAGCGTCCTTCCAATCGCACCAGGGAGTCGTCATAGATTCCCGAAAGCGCTTGCGAAGCCGTAACTCTGGTCGGGGCCGGTTCAGTGCCTTTCGCAATCTTTCGGACAACCGCATCCTCCAGGCTGGGCGAGAATTCTCCGAAGGAGGGGAAGCCCAGTATGTCCACGCGGTCTCCGGGTTGAAGGTTCTCTCCCTGGAGGGTCTTGACTGAGACGCTGTCCGTTTCGTCCGTAACGAACAGCGAGCGATCCCGGCCTTGGAGGATGACAACACCCTGCACGCGCACGCGATGCCCGGGAGTTCCCTGGGGGGTGAAGCGCAGCAGACTGCTGATCGATCGTACGGGGATGGCAAAGGGGGCCGGGGGAGGTGCCTCATCTACCCGGAGTTGCGCCAAGCTCGGGACGAGAAGACGCACGCCAACCATCTTGTTCTTCTGGTTAAAGATGGCGGCGCACGCGCCCCGCACGCGCACTCGGGCATCGATAAACCGTTCCGGCACCACTTGGCGGGAGGCAATGATATAGGCTTTGACACGTCCGCCGCCCGCGGCGAGGTCGAGGATTAGATACCGGTCTTGAACCTCCGCATGACGGACGATTCCCTCGATTTCTACCCACTGGCTATCTTCCGCAGTGGAAGCCAAACGTTCAAACGAAGCGTGCTTAGGTACCGGCAACGGCACTCGCCCAAGGACTCGTATGCTGGGCCGGATGATCTGGGGAGCGAAATCCGCGAAAGCAGTATACCCATCCAGTTCGATCAGTTGCCCCGCCTCGATATCGAGCTTCATCCCCGGTGTATCCACCCAGATACCTGCCGTCGAGTCTTGAACGAAGAGATCCGCGCCTTCGATTCCATTACTGTCGTAAAACGTTACCACCGCGCGCAGTCGCACGGGGTACCCAAGAGAAGCTTGGTCCTGGGTGAGTTTTCGAATTTGCGCGGCGCTGGTGAGCGTCGGAAGGTTGACCTTGGGAGAGGAATCCCCGCCGTGAGGCGCGTCGGCCGCCATCAGGGCCGGGAATACAAGAAAGGAAACAATGGCCCCTTGCCAGGTCTTTCGATCTTGGAGAGGCCGACGGCAGCGAATACCTTGCACCATCAGCGTTGATCCAGTGAAGGGTTTGCACGGTTTAGCTGCGGGCTTACGATTTTGTCGAAGCAGTCCGGACAAATACCATGACTAAAGACCGCGTCGGAGTGCTCGCTGATGTAGGCATCGACTTGCTGCCAGTAGTTCTGGTCGTTTCGGATCTTCTTACAATAGGAGCAGATGGGAAGGAGGCCCTGAAGAAGCCGGACGCTTGCCAGAGCCTCCTCCAGTTCCCGAACTCGCCGGGCCAATGAGGTCTGCAGTTCCACGATGCGAGCCCCTCCCCGCACGCGAGCGCGCAACTCCTCGCTGTGGAAAGGTTTCGTTATATAGTCGTCAGCCCCGGACTCCAAACCTCTTACCACGTCTTCCCGGCTGGTGCGCGCTGTGAGGAGGATGATATAGGCTGGCGAAGGATGCCCCCCTTCCCTCACTCTGCGACAAAGCTCCACTCCCCCCACTCCCGGCATCATCCAGTCCAGGATGATGAGGTTTGGGGCGTCGAGCCCCTGGAGGATTCGCCATGCTTCATCCCCGTCAGAAACGGCGGCGACCTCAAAGCCCCAGCGCGCTAGAAGAGTCTCCGCCACCATGCGAGAAACGGCGTCGTCTTCGGCGAGCAAGACTCTCGTCGCCATTTGGTTTGCATCCGATGCCCCCTGAGCCGACTCTCGTTACCCACGGTGGCGTTCAGGGAGCATTAACCTCAGCCTTCTGTTTCCGTATGAAATATCGTCCGTTCTGGCTGCAACCATAAGAACTAATTCCAGCTGGGTCTTTAGCCGCCCCTCACACCCTCCAGCCTAAGTTTTGGTTCCGAGGGGGCGATGCCAAGACCGTCAAGGGGGCCCGGCCACAGAAACGTGGTGACCCGGCGAGAGTCAGGCTCAAGGAGAAGCTTGGAAAGGTTAACGTGAACTTAGTTAGAGATCCCGGGAAACCGGGGGTTTCCGGCGGCAGGAGATCCCCAGCTAAGAACACTTTACTCGGCGTGATACAATTCCTGCCGGATGGACGGATCGCTGCGAGTCATCCCCTCCATCCTCGCGGCGGCAGCCGAAAATGCTTGGTCCGCTCTGGGACTTCTTGACTATTGGAGCTGAACGGGCCTTGGTGTGAGAGGCGATCATGGATTCGAGTATCCCAAATCTGTTTGACCACGAGATAGCTCAAGAAATCCCCGCAAAGCCTGGTAGCACTTCCGAGAGACTTCGGCGTCTCGATTTGCATGGCGACCTTAAGAAGCGAATCATGCCCTACTGCCGACTAAAACCCGGCGATGTGTGGGAGGACCCGATTAAGGGCCATCGCGTGGGGGTATTGGATGCATCGAAACTCGAAGACGTTAGCAAGATTGTTGACCGCGAATCCGTGCAACTCCTAATCGCCGATCCGCCGTACAACATCGCGGTTGGAAACGCGAACACTGAAAATCTTTTTCAAGTAGACGTTCAAAAATACTTGGATTTTTCCGACAGGTGGGTAAGAAATGCCATCTCGGTGCTGAGGAAGGACGCGCACCTTTACGTATGGATCGGGGCAGACTACAAGAATGGTTTCCAACCTCTGCCTGATTTTATGCTGATGATGCGAAAATTTGACAATCTGACGCCTAGGAACCTGATTACCGTCAGGAATCAGAGGGGTTACGGAACACAGAAGAACTGGATGTGGGTCAGGCAAGAATTAATCTACTACGTCAAAGGCAATCCGATGTTCAATGTGGCCGCCGAGTATACAGACATTCCGAAGCAATTGCGGGGGTACTACAAGCAAGTTAACGGAAAAGTTACGGAAAACTTGGAGAGGAGCAAGTCACAGTTCATAAGGGCTGGGAACGTCTGGATAGACATTCAGCAGGTCTTTTACCGAATGGAGGAGAATGTCGCGGGTTGTTATGCCCAAAAACCACTCAAAGCAATTGAGAGGATTGTGGCCGCCGCAAGCAATGAGGACGATATTGTTGCAGATTTTTTCGCACACTCAGGAACTACATTGGTCGCTGGCGAGAGGATGAAAAGGAGAGTGTTCACTTTTGATGTGGACCCCATTTTCGCTGAGATAACAATTAGGAGGCTGGAGCAATTCAGAGGGACCGGAGAGACCGGATGGCAGTGGAGGAACCCGTTTCCTGAAATCGACGAAACTACAGGAGACCCCAAGTGGATCTAAACCAATTGAGGCGGCATCTCGACCACTTTGCCGTCTCACTCGAAACTGAAGACAAGAAGCTGTTGAAGGCGCGACTTGAAGGTCTGATATCTGTTTTCCCGTTCAACGAGTATGAATACATGCTCATGTTCCTGTGCGATAGGGGGCTCATCACCTTTCACGAATACGAGGGGCTTAGAGAGGAATATGTGTCATCGAACAAGTATTTGAACCTCTATGAACTTGCTCCCAGGATTTTCGGAGAGACCTGGGCACAAGAGCACCTTCGTGATATCGACCCACGATTCGTGAAGCCAAGTAAGCAACTTGATCCAAACTATGTGGGCGAGTACGACTTGTGGATTGAAAACATCAAGGTCGAGGTCAAGGCCTGCAGGGCAATCAATACGAAGAAAAGAGGGAGCCTTGTCTCCAAGGCCTTAAGGTTTGGATCCGATGGGCCGTTTTGGATGAACTATCAACAGATAAAAGTAGACGCGTGCGATGCTTTTATTTTCATTGGGGTATGGGTAGATCAGATAATCTACTGGGTACTTTCTAGGGAGCAAGTCAAAGCCAATAAGTATCTCAGTCACCAGCACAGAGGTGGAATTGAATACCAAATTGGAATAACAGAAAAGAATATCGCTGAATTTAATGAATACGCTGTTAGGCCGCCGGAGGTTGTCGAGCGAGTAAGGAGGTTAGGAAGGTCTTCTAGAACGGGCTGACGCCAGCTACTAAATTATCGGATTGAATTCTCGCTGCCCTTGTGTATTAATACGCGCACGAATCTGTGCCTTTAGAGGAGGCTTCGATGCAATGGGTTATTGCTTGCTTGCTGTTCATCACGGGGATGGTGGCATACATCCCGGTAATATACATTCGCAAGACGAATAAGCTCCAAAAGACCCTCGATCAAATCGAGGCCAACACCCGCAAATAATCGAGCCGGCCAGGCTGAGCACTCGTGTGTCGCGTGAGCGCGCCTCACCGTCGGCTGAAGGTGGAGTGTTCTCACTCGTGGATGGTGTAGTCTTCCTTGCGCTGAACCTAGGCCGTTGACTATCCGGCAGTTTAAGTCGATTTCGGCAGGGTTCCCGACACCGGTCCTCACGCCTGAGGACCGGTGAGGCCGGGTAATGCACCCATTCGGCATGGCCATGGAGATAAGGAATCCACGCCTCCTGGGAATCCTGGCTCTCACTCTTACGACCCTGACTTTCGGTCAAGATTCCCCGGTTCTGCAAGGAAGCTGGGTTGCTACCGAAGGGGAAAATAGGACCTTCCGCGGACGATGGACTGGGCAAGCCCTTCCGGGTCAACCCGAAGTTCTGCAAGGTTGGTGGACCCTCTCGGACGAACTCGGAAAAACCCAGGCGAGGGGCACATGGTCGGCTCGAAGGAGAGGCCAGAGTTGGGCGGGCACGTGGTCTGCCCAAGGCGAGAATCGCCGGCAGGTTTCCGGAACCTGGAAAGCTGAGGGTGGAGGGAGCGGGGGGCGGAATCTTCAGCAGCTCTTCGAACGGACTTTGGCGGCCGAGATTTCCGGATCCTGGCAGAGCGGTAGGCTCCAGGGCTATTGGTGGCTGAAGGGGTCACGCTCCTCATCCCAGAAGCCTTAGCCACAGGGAATCACCCTTTGGTCAACTCCCCTCATGCTGTTTTAGATAGCAGAGGAATTGTGCTATCGTAGCTGGAATGTTGAAGCTTTGGGGAGAGCACTCCACGTCGCCCATCACCTCCCGCCGGAAGGAACCCATACCCTCTGACTGCTTTCGGCATGGCTCGATCGTTTCGGGGCCAGATGGAACTTTAATTGGGGGCGCAGAGCTTTCCGGGCGGCTAGGAGACATTTTGGCCAGCCGGAATCCCGCGCAACCAATTCTCGATCCGGTACGCCTGATTAGCGATGCGGCGGGTTTCGTGTCCCTTGCCTTGATTAGGAGACCTTTCTAATGGAGAAACAACCCGTAGTGGTTGCCCAAGCCGCTTCTCTTCAATCGGACCTTGAAACGCATCGGAAAGTCGTCATTCGGTATTCGAATGGACGGCTACTGCGAGCCTATCTTTCGGCAGAGGAGGAATCTTCCCTCCAGCAAAACGATCCCCCGAAGTTTACAGCCCAGACTCCGGATGGTGACCGTGTGGAGGTTCATTCCTCAGACATAAAGGCCATCTTCTTTGTGAAGAGTTTTGAGGGTACGGCGGACTATTCTGAATTCAAGGTGTTTACGGCTCAGCCCAATGGGAAGGGGGTCTGGGTTCGAATCCACTTCCAGGACGGAGAAATCATGGAAGGCGTAGCCCCCAACCGAATCGATACCTATGCCAAACCCGTATTCTCAATAACGCCGCCCGACCCTGCCTCCAACAACCAGGCTGTCCTGGTCTCAAAGCGGTCGCTCCGGGAAATGCAGATCCTGGGCCTGGCTGCTGACTAACAGGAGAGATCTCGAACGGAACGCGCCCTGGAACGTCATGGCAAACACCGTGGAGAAAAAACCGGGCCCTCCGCCAGGGAGTAAATGGGCTCCCGGAGCAGAACCGTTGGCGCTCTGTATGAGCTGCAACGCCACGTACTCGGCGGAGGCCACGGAGTGCCCCAACTGCCAGGTCGGCCTTTCCCTCGTGCGGAAATGTCCAAGCTGTGAGCGCGTTCAGTCCGCGCAGCACCTCACCTGCATTTATTGTGCGAATTCATTCATGCAAGAGGACGGACTGAGCGTCCTGGCGGCGGGGCCGCTGAAACTTCGGCGCCAGCACGCCGACGCGCAACTCCGGAAACTCGCCGCGATTGCCGGTGCGGTGGTCGTTTTGGGGGCCGTGGCGTTTTTCCTCTACTCGAGAAGGGAAAGTATCCCCACTCGGCCGATCGCCCGCACTTTCGTCGCTAGCCAGGATGCCGTCCCCATGCGCAAGGCCCCTGCCAGCGATGCTCCGCCCGTAAAGAGCCTTCAGCCCTCGCAAAAGGTCGCCATCACGGAGTGTGTTTACGATAGCGTGGGAAATCGCTGGTTCCGGGTCACGTCCGATGACATCAGTGGGTTCGTGAGAACCGAAGACGTGGCGCCCCCGGAAGCGACGAAAGCGGACCCGGAAGGCGGTTTCGTAGCTCTGCGGCACTCTCTGCTTCACCTGGGCGACCCCGCGATGCTCGATTACGCTCGCGAGGCCGTGGAGTATTACCACAACATTTTCCCCGGCAATGCGCACGCCGACGAACTTACTTGGCTTTTGGCGGAACAGACTCGGGAACTGGCTGAGCGCTCGGATCGTCCACGCAGTCTTCTGGCCACCGCGCGGGAGCAATACCAGAAACTGGCCGAATCGGGTGGCGAGTACGCGGTGCGGGCTCGGCAAGCCCTCGACCAACTTCCTACCTCGATCGGCAGCCAACCGGCACCCCGGAAATCAACACCCAGACCGCTGCAATTCAGTGTCATTGGGGGATCAACATCGTTATCACAACCAACAACGGGGATGACCCCGGGAAGCCCAGTTCGGAAAGTAACTGTGCTGAGCCGGACGCCTCTGGTTGTCAGCCTCACGGCTCCACTTGAGCTCGTCCCGGGGGCGCAAGGGGAGGGGGAGATCGCGGAGGATATCCGAGTGAAGGGTGACTTGGCGGTCCCGCGGGGAAGTCTTGCTCGCTTGTCAGTGGGGTCGATCCGTCCTACAACTGGAACCCCTTCGCGTGCGCCTTCCCTTACTCTCCACCTTACAGCCCTGGTGATCGGCGATCAAACTTATGGAGTCTCAGCCTTGGCAGCCAGGGAGCGCTCGGCAGGTAATCTTGCCCGGGGGACGAAAATCCAATTCCACCTGACCGCACCCCTCGACTTGCTGGAGCGATAAGCTTGCCCTGATAAATGTTGGGGGAGGCTGGCGGTAAAGAGAGGGGAATCGGCCCCGCGAGACGCCGTCAAGTTGGAGGGCAGAAGGGGTTACTGGCCGATCTTCGAGGGCTCGGCGTGCAGCTCTGAATCAAGGTCCGCCGAGGCATCAGCGGCGGATATCGTAAGCTCGTCGCCAACCTCGGTCCCGCTTTTCGAGATTGTCTGCGAGGGCAACTCGAGCACACTCTCCGCGTTCAGATAAAGACCTGTCATTGAAAAGGGGCGGACGCGTTCGCGCAGAGCCACAACTTTCAGGTCCCGGTCCAGGAAGACTACATCGATGTCGAAGAGCATCCCCAGGGTGTGAATGCCCCGCGAGGGGAAGATCCAGAGTCCGCTATCGGGTTCGAGGCGGCGCCTTCCCAAAAGCCCAACCAAGCGGCTCAGGACCGAATCCGCCACCTTTAACCGCTGTGCAAGAAAGGTCTGCTTCGTCTTGTTGTAGACGAGCACGCTCCCTTCGTCCCTCGACATGAACTCCTCTCCGCCGAATTACGGCGGGCTCATCTCGGAAGCAGGCCTAGCGGGACATCTTCTTTTTGCGACGCTGGATAAGGATGAACAACACCACGACAAAAAGCACTCCGGCAACGATTCTGATTAACCCAACATTGTCCACGGTTTCTCTCCTCGAGGTGTGAGTATTTGACTTATTCTCCCTCCAAAGCTCTGGACAGGTTCCGCCAAATCATGATGATTGCCGGCCCCAGTAGAACGATGAAGAGATTCGGAAAGATAAACAGAACCAGCGGCGGAATCATTTTGATGGTGGTCTTCGCAGCCATTTCTTCCGCCTGTTGTCTACGTCTCACCCGCAGCGCATCGGCAAAGCCCCCTAATGACTTGGAAATGGGCGTTCCGAAGCGCTCCGTCTGCACTAGCATTTGAACGAACTGCCGCACACTGTCTACCCCCGCCCGGTCGGCCATATTGCGCCAGGCCTCCAGCCGGGGTTTTCCGGCCCGCTGTTCAAGGCCGATCAGGACCAACTCCTCGCTCAGCGCCGCGTGACTGATCTTCAGTTCTTGCCCGACGCGCAGAATCGCCTGATCCAGACCTAACCCGGCTTCCATGCAGATCACGAGCAAGTCCAGGGCATCAGGAAGGCTAAGCCGGATTTCATCCTGACGGCTGCTTGTCGCCCGCATCAACCACAGGTCTGGAATCATGAAACCCACGGCGGCCGAAAGCACAACCCAGAAGAACGTATTGCCTTTAATCAGAAATGCGGTTGCCAGGATTGCCACCGCCGGCAGCAAAATCTTGACCATGTAGAAGATGTCGGCGTGGGCAGACTTGCGGTATCCCGCCGAGGCGAGGCGGTGAACCAGTTCCGGATCTTCCCGCGACCCCAGCAAGCCCCGTAAGGGTTTGGCAATCTTCGCGACCCGTTCCGAGTCTAGAAATGACTGCAACCCGGTTCGGGTTTCAAGGGAATAGGGTTGGGAGACGCCACTTGTAACTTCCATTAGTCGGGCGCTTTCGCGCGAACGGCCGCCCAGAAGTAAGGCGACCAAGGCGAAGGTCACGACAAAGATCGCTGCCACGCCGGCAATGAGGTATGCCATGTTCATGTTAGACTCGGATGTCGATCACTCTACGAATCACCCAGCCGCCCGTCACCATCAGGATAACTCCCAGGTAAATCATCTTCTGACCCAGCGGGTCGGTTAACAGCGTCTTCTCGTATTCGGGATTGACGAGATTCAACAGAACGAACATAAAGAACGGCAGCCCGGCCAGGATCCATCCCGTAAGGCGGCCTTGCGCCGTATAGACGCGCAACTGACCCCTGAGGCGGAACCGGTCCCGAATGACGGCCGTGGCTTTGTCCAGGACCTCGGCGAGGTTGCCTCCTGTCTCTTTCTGAACCAGGATCGCCGTCACCAGAAAACTGACATCGGGGAGCGGGACGCGGTCGGCCAGGTTCAGCATCGCCTCGCGCAGGGGCAGTCCAAAATTTTGCTCTTCAAAGATCCGCCGGAATTCAGAAGCGACGGGCTCCGAGCCCTCGGTCGAAACCATTTCAATCGAAGAGGTCACGGTGTGTCCGGCGCGGAGCGCTCTCGCCATCAGGTCGATCGTATCGGGGAGCAACTCTTCGAAACGCCGAAACCTCGAGTAGCGTTTCCAAAAGAGATAGACATAGGGAAGGCTGCCGACGAGCAAGCCAAAAAGGATGGAAAGGGGGAGCGTGGGCGCTCGAAAGCGGCCGACCCAGGTACCCGCCAGCACCAGAACTAACGATCCCGAGACCAAGGTCCCGACCGTCCAACTGCTCTCCGACTGCGTCAGCAGGCGCTGGAGCCTGAGAAAAACGGGAACCTGCTGCATGAACTCGTTCAGCCAGGGGACATCGCTGAGGGACTCTTGGCGGAGGAGGCTGGCCGTATCATCCGAGGCGCCTGTGGAGACGCGTTCAATGGTATGGAGACGCTGTCGAAGGGCCTCCTCCGACTTCGTGGGCCGCAAGGCGAATACCAGCACCACGAAGGTCAACATCAGGATCAGGCCGAAGAGCACTACGGGCGACATACGACTCTCCTCAATCCGTCAGCTGACGGATCAAACTTCCAGCGAATGCTCGAACAAGGAGGCCGGCAGGTTGACCCCCGAGACTTTGATCTTCTCGGCGAACTTGGGCCGAATCCCGGTGGCGTGAAACCGTCCGAGGACACGGCCGCCGGGCGCCACGCCACGCTTCTCGAAGAGGAAAATATCCTGCATGCTGACGACGTCCTCATCCATCCCCGAGATTTCGGTAAGATGGGTGACGCGTCGCGTGCCGTCGCTCATGCGGGAGACCTGGAGGACGACAGCGATCGCGGAGGTTATCTGCTGACGGATGGCTTTCTCCGGCAGGTTGAGGTTGGCCATCAGCGCCATCGTTTCCAGGCGAGCGATCGCGTCGCGAGGGCTGTTGGCGTGAATGGTGGTCAGCGAGCCGTCGTGGCCGGTGTTCATCGCCTGGAGCATGTCGAGCGCCTCCTCGCCACGCACCTCGCCCACGATAATCCGGTCGGGGCGCATCCGCAGGCAGTTGATAACCAACTGGCGCTGTTTTACCGCTCCCTTGCCTTCCACGTTGGGGGGACGGCACTCGAGGCGGACCACGTGCTCCTGCTTCATCTGCAGTTCTGCCGAGTCCTCGATGGTTACAATCCGTTCCTTTTCGGAAATATAACCGGAGAGGATATTGAGCAGCGTGGTCTTGCCGGCGCCTGTTCCACCCGATACCAAGATGTTGAGGCGGGACTTTACGGCGCCCTTCAAGAGCTCGAGCATCTGCGCGGTCAGAGTGCGGTTGGCCAGCAGGTCGTCCGCCTCCAGGGGAATGTGTCCGAATCGGCGGATCGACAAGATGGGTCCGTCGATCGCCAGGGGCGGAATGATCACGTTGACGCGCGATCCGTCCAGCAGACGCGCATCCACCATGGGGGAGGATTCATCCACACGCCGCCCTACGGCCGAGACGATCTTGTCGATAATGTGCATCAGGTGGCCGTCGTCCTTGAACCTCACATTGGTGGGCTCCAGGATGCCCGCGCGCTCGACGTAAACATGCTTGTGCGTGTTCACGAGGATGTCGTTGATGGTGGGATCCTGGAGCAGCGGCTCCAGCGGGCCTAGCCCGAAAACCTCGTCCAGCACCTCTCTCGCCAGCCGCTCCCGCTCCATCCCGCTCATGGGCGTGTTGGAGGTCGAAACCAGGTCCTGGATAATACCGAAGATCTGCGAACGGGCCCGCCCATCCCGCAAATCCATCAGCTTCTCGAGGTCCACGCGGCTGAGCAGATCGCGGTGAATGGTGGACTTCAATTCCTGGTAAGCCTTGGGGGTCAGGCCGGCTGCCTTCTTTTCAAAGCCCGGCCGCGAGACCCCTTGATTGCCGACGACCAGTGCGCCTTTTCCCCCGTCACCCATTTCTCCTCCTTAACACTGCCCCCCACCTTGCTCAACGGCTGAAGAAACCGAACAGCCCTTTCTCTTCCTTCTTTGCCGCCGGTGCCGCCCTTCCCGTCAGGATTTCCGCCCAGTCGGACAGGCTGCGCATCAAATCGGAGCGGGGGGTCACCGACAGCGGATCACCTGTATTAATCGACTTCATAACTTCGAAATACTGATTCGGAATCTTCCAATAGATATTCTTGTGGATGGCCTTTTCAATCTGGGCGTCGGGAATCGACCCGCTTTTGGAGTAGCGGTTGATGACGACCCGAATCTTGTCCGGCGGGTAGTCGAATCGCCCGAAGTACTCCAGATGGCGCGACACGCTGCGCAGAGCGGGAAGTTCGGGAGTGGCAATCAGATAGACCTGGTCAGCCTGATCGACCACCAGCATCGTCTGCTCGTCGAGAGTGGGATGGCAATCCACTACCACAAACCCGTACTGCAGCCGGAGGAAATCCAGGACCCTTTGCAGCGCATCGGCCGGGACGTGGCGCGGGGTGTCAACCCCATCCGGGGCGGGCAATACGTCCAGGCCGCTCCGGTGCCGCACCACAAAGCCCTGCAGGAGTTCCGCGTCCAGCCGGTGCATATTGTCGGCAAGATCGTAGAAGTGGTATTGGTGTTTGGGCAAGGCCAGAAAAACCGAGGCATCACCGAGATCCGGATGGAGGTCAATCAGCAAGGCCCTGTGCGGCTGGCGCTGCGCCAGGTGGGCAGCTAAGTGCGTTGCCAGAGTGGTCGCGCCCGTCCCCCCTTTGGCCGCCAGGAAAGCCAGCACTTTGCCCGCAGCTTGCTCGCGCTTGTCCTTCCTCTTGCCCCCTACCCGGGCCAACGCTTCCAGCAACGCGTCCCGGCCAATCGGCTTGATCAGGTACTCGGAGCAACCACACCGCATGGCGCCGATGATGAGATCCGGCTGAGACTTTGACGACACCGCAAAGATGGCCGTTCCCCCCAGCGTCTCGTGAATCTTCTCCGCGGTGCTCCCTGCCCTTTCACGGTCCCGGTCGAAGTCGATGATGCAGATGTCGGGGTGCAAGTCCCTGAGGCGGTCAATGAAAACCGAATCATGCTCGTCGGCGAGGTAGTGCTGGAGCTCCGCCGCGAGCTGCGCCAGCGGAGTCGAATCCAGGAAACTCCGCAGTTGCGAGGCGGACTCCGCATCCAGGCACAAAGTCGCAATCGAAAGAGAGTCTGCCGGCGATGCTTTATTGCGTTCCGGCGGTCGCGTTGATCTATCTGTTTCCATAGGCCGACGACTTACTTCGACTTCTCGGGCTGAATAGTTGGAACACCGTCATTCTTGGGGACCTCGCGATCGAAGCTGGGAATATCAAGGTCGCGCAGCACCGGCTTGGGCGGCGGGGGGGCGGTCCCTCCCGTCCGCGTCGGGTCAACAATGTGCGGCGTCACCATAACCAGCAGTTCGGTTTTGGAGCGGCTGACATTCCGCGAGCGAAACAGATGACCGATGATCGGGAGATCTCCAAACCCCTTGATCTTCGAAAGCTGAGCCTGGGTCCGCTGGTCAATGAGCCCGGCGATGCCGAAACTCTGTCCGTCCTTCAATTCAATCTCCGTCTCCGCACGCCGTGAGGAGACTGCCGGGACCAGGAAACCTGAGATCGTCAGGGCGTTGGTGAAGTCCAGGGTGCTTACCTCGGGGCTCACCTGGAGGCGAATTGTATTCTCCTTGGTGATAATTCCCGTAAACTCCAGGCGCACGCCGAAGGGACGGAATTGGATGGTCACTGCGGTAAAGTTCGTTCCCCCCTGGACGACCGGGAAAGGAAACTCACCCCCGGCAAGGAATCGTGCCGGCCTGCCGTTCATGGCCAGCAAGTTGGGTTCCGCCAGGATCTGCAAGATGTTCCTTTGTTCCAGGGCCCGGATCGTGGCTCCCAAATTGAGATCCGGCCGGAAGAGGAAAACATTCAGGATGTCCGTCACCGAGAACGACGAGGTCGTGCCGGTAACCTTCCCGCCGATGGTTCCACCGATCTGGGCTTGCCCGCCGCCGCCTCCACCACCCCCACCTCCCGTCGGAGCACCGAATTGCTGGGTGGATAAAGCCCCCTGCGTGTTCAAGCTGCCCGTGCTGAGGAGGTTGAACCCAAATTGGTCCAGCTTGGTCCGATCCACTTCCGCGAATTTCACTTCCAACATGATTTGTTTGTCGTGGGGAGGCTCCGCCAGCCCCATGGAATTCACCGTATTCTTGGAGAAGACTCCCGCCATCTTGAGGACGTTGTCGATGACTTCCTGGCCGGAGACGGCGCCGGAGATTATTAAACGATCTCCCTCCGCCTGCACTTGGATCGGCTCGCTAGGGTAAGCCAGTTGGAGGCTGTCGCGGAGGGGCGCGACATCCAGATCGGAAAGGACGTCCAGCATCCGTGAGCGGCCCGTCTCGTCCCACAAGATGAGGCTGCTGGCGCCCATTCCCCGGGCCGTCACCACGAGCTGCGTCGGCGTCGTCGCCACGGCCTCAATCACCGAAGGATTGCTGACCAGGACGCGACGCAAGCGCGCCTCCAAGTTAATCACCAACGACTTTCCTGCCAGGATGTGAAGCGTCTGCGTTTCGGGAGCGGCAGCCTGTTCCTGCGTGGAAGCTGTCCGCGTCCACGCCACCAGGATGACGGCAACGAAAATTGAAAGAACCCCGAAAGTTTGCAGGTTCAGCGTCGGTCGGACCGAACTGCCGGATGAAGCCCACCGGGGCTTACTCGAATTTTTCCACACTCCGTTTGTCTCCGTGAATGACTTCGACCGTATAGATGTCGGGCGGCTTGGGGGCTACTCTGGGAGCTTCCCGCCTGAACCTGGACCCCGCCGCCGGCGCTGGTACAGGGGGTTTTCTCATTCCAGAAATCAACTCATCCATGCTTACGGGCTTCGTTTCAGGCCGTTCTTTATCGGCCCCGCTCCGCAAGACGAACTGGATCGTCGCCTGCGTGCTGGCCAGGAGGAGTTTCTCGGAATCCAGCGGATTGAGCAGCAACGTAACAACGGTGACAGTTTGAGGCTTTCCCTCGGGATCGGGCTGGATCCGCTGCCCGGCTGTGAGAACCTCGACATCTTGCAGCACGGTTTGGGTGATGGGCGAATCGCTGCCCACGGGCCGCAAAGTTGCCAGGACATCAACGTGCGAGCCCGGGAACAAGAACCCCGCCACGCCCATGATTTCGTTCGACCGGACAGACGTAGCTCGCATTCCGATGGGAATTTTCGCCGTCAGCCCGAAGCCCGACCCCGCCGCCGCCAGGACGCGCTCCAGCACCGGTTCTTTGGCGCCGAGAGGGTACAGCAGTGATCGGCCCACGATCTCGTCGGGTTTGGAAAAGGAACCGGTTAAGGGGACGGTCGAAGGCCAATCCGCCAAGCCCAGGTCTTCCGCCTTGAGGACGACGCCGGCGGCCAGTTCCTTTGTCGTGGCCACAACTTTGATGATCTGGATGGCGGGTCCACTTTGCTTGAGCCGGGCGGAGAAGAAATAGGCCGCGCCTCCCGCCAGGGCCAGCGCAACCAGCAATGCCAATACGATTCGTCGTGTATCCACAGTTTAACCTCGCAACAACGCCATGCCGAAAGCATAGAACGTCCCGGCCGCGATAGCCAGGGCATAGGGGATCCTAATGGCCTGGGGGTTCTGCAAATTAATCTCCGGGTGAGGAGCCAACCCGGAGGCAAGGTGATAGCGAAATAAAGTTCCCAGATTCCTCAAGGTGTGGAAGCCCCTCCGACGCACAATCATATAACCCAACGCCAGGATTCCCCCGGCAAGGGCAGACGCCAGCATGACGACGGCGAGATGCCCCCAAGCTGACCACACTCCCATACCTGACCACACTCCCACCGCGGCCATGAGTTTGACATCACCCGCGCCCATCCCCCGCACCAAGAAAAACAGAAAGAAGACGCCGCCGCCTATCAACCCGGCGCCCAAACCATCCAACGCCCCTCGCCACCCCTCAAGGACTGTCCGCAGGAATAACCCTACCACCATCGCTCCGTAGGTGAGCCGGTTGGGAATTCGCCCTTGTCGCACGTCCCACGCAGCCGCCACCGCTGCACATACCGCCGCTCCGCATAAGAAGTAGATCTCCATCGGCGATACGCTGGCCTGGCACTCGCCCGGGGCGCTTCATCCTCCCCCGATTCTTACGATGTCCTCCCGAATTCCAACCATGACGTCGGCGGCAACCGGGGTGGGACATCTTTCGAAGTATACCCTTCGGCCAAGCACAATCCCACCTGCGTTGCAACCGCAAGCACACCCGCGTCACTCCGCCTGGCCTGAGTCTATCTCATCGCAGAGGCTTTGGCCTTGTCCAAATCCAGACTCAATTCGTGCCGCACCCAAATCCGCAGGGACCGTGCAGGGCTTTCCCCGCCTTTGCGCCCCGGCGCAGCAATTGGGCCAAGCCGGCGCAGGCGTCAGCTCGCGTAACTTGTGAGCTTTGCGCCAATCGAAGAGAAAGCGGTGTTGATTGCCTTGGCGACTGACCCCATGCCGACCGTCGCGGCCAAAGCAATCAGCGCCGCGATCAAAGCGTATTCGATCAGGTCCTGCCCGGATTCTTCCCGATGCAGGAGAGCCAGAGTGTGCTTCACGTTCAAGAGCAACTTCTTCATTATTCCTTCCTCCCGTCCCTTCAAGACTCGCGGCTCTACTTGACCATGCCGCTCCCGGTCGAGCCATTAGCTTGCGTAGCTGGTAAGCTTCGCCCCGATCGAAGAAAAGGCGACATTGATCGCGGTGGCTACCGACCCCATCCCGACGGTCGCAGCCAAAGCAATCAGCGCTGCAATCAACGCGTACTCAATCAGGTCTTGCCCGCTTTCCTCGCGGTGCAGGAGTGTTAGGGCTTCCTTGCCTTTCATGTAACATTGATTCATTCTCTGCCTCCCGATGTCCTCGCCGAATTCTCTCGGAATCAAATTCAAGTCCCCTTCGAAGATTTCGGTTCGCGAATCGAATCCAAGTATAGCAAAATATGGCCCACACCCCCGGAGAAATCAAGAACTTTTTGTATTCATAACGGGATAAATAACTTCCACGACGACCGCGAAGTCCGGATCGAGGCAGGAGGTCAGCCTTCTGCTGCCCTTCCGCAGGCGAGTGGGCCTTGCAGCATGCTTGCCCGTCGCAGTCTCTTGACGCGGGTTTGAACAGCCTGCAGCAGGGCGGCTGCCACGCGGCTATTACACACTCAGTTAACAGAACGACCCT
>CAZTHM010000028.1:0-16762 GCA_964613505.1 uncultured Acidobacteriota bacterium
TTCGAAGTTATGGAAACCGGCCAATCCGCCAAAGTCATCCTCAACTGGACGTGACGCCGGCGCGTGCCTATATCGTGCCAGGCCTCAGTTACGAGATTGTTCTTCGAGGGTCCGGCGCAGGATCGCCAGTTGGGCTTTGTCCTTTTCCTGTGCGGTTTCAGCCTTGATTCGTATCAACGCCACGAGGTCAAGGACTTGCACGGTCAACCCCTTGCCAATGGTGAACTCCTTGGCTTCTCCCACCAAGTCTTCATAGCTGTGGCTGTCGCCAATCGTGCCTAGCAGATCGAGCGGGCCCGCTGAAGTCATCAGGAGTTGATGGCCAGGGGAGGCGAGGTGCGATTCCCGCGGTTTCAGCTTGCTATGTCCGGGCGTTCTGTAACGTCCACGGAGGACTTGGAGGGCTTTGAGCAAGCGATCCAGATTGCTTGGATCGCGTGAATGCACGATGTCCAAATCGAAGGTATTGAGGGGGGCGCCCTGCAAAACCCCGCAGATGCCGCCCACCACGACGAAATCAACCTCATGCCTTCGAAGTATCCGAAGGATGCCGCGAAAATCAGGAGTGGGTTTTCTCACCACGTAGCCTCAGGACCGAGCGGAGGTGTTGCTGGAGAACGTCGAGCCGCTCCGCGGGCGTCAGCGACAGCATCCAGCGAATCAGCGTCAGATCAACGCCGTCCACGCTGTACGCGGGGCTTGCCGAGGGAGCCTTGCGGCTGCGACGTTTCGCGGCGGTTCGTTTCGCCATATTGCCCGTCCTGCAAGGCCTAGCTTATCAAAACCGGGTCGGCTCACGTCCAATAATTGCGGTCGAGCGAACGATATTGGATCGCTTCGGAGATGTGGGTTGTACTAATGGACTCGGCGGCGTCGAGGTCGGCGATGGTGCGGGCGACTTTCAAGATGCGGTCGTGGGCGCGGGCCGAGAGGCCCAGGCGGTTCATGGCGCTTTCCAGCAGGCGCTCGGAATCGGGCGCGATGCCGCAATACTTGCGAATCTGCCGCGGGCTAAGCTGAGCGTTGCAGTAAATCTTCTCTCCCTGGAAGCGGCCTAATTGCCGGTCTCGGGCACGCACCACGCGCTCGCGAATCTGCTCCGAGGTTTCGCCCCCCGCGTCCTCGCGCAGCTCGCGATACTTCACAGCGGGCATGTCGATGTGGATGTCAATCCGGTCGAGCAGCGGGCCGGAAATCTTTGAGACGTAGCGCTGGATCATGGGCGGCGTGCAGGTGCACTCGCGCGACGGGTCGTTGAAGAAACCGCACGGACAGGGATTCATCGCCGCGGCCAGCATAAAGCGCGCCGGGAATGTCAGAGACATCGCTGCGCGCGCGATGCAGACCGTCCCATCCTCGATGGGCTGGCGCAATACTTCGAGAACGTTGCGTGCAAATTCCGGCAGCTCGTCGAGAAACAGCAGGCCGTTGTGCGCCAGGCTCACTTCGCCGGGGCGGGGCACAGCGCCGCCGCCAATCAGGCCCGCGTCGGAAATCGTATGGTGAGGCGCGCGGTAGGGGCGCGTACCCACCAGACCCTGGCCCGCTTCGAGCACGCCCGCGATGCTGTGGATCTTGGTGGTCTGGATGGCTTCTTCAAAAGTGAGCGGCGGGAGGATGGTCGGGATGCGCTTGGCGAGCATCGTCTTGCCCGCGCCCGGCGGCCCGATCATCAGGATGTTGTGTCCCCCGGCGGTAGCGACTTCGATGGCGCGCTTGGCGTGCAACTGGCCTTTGACGTCGCGGAAATCCACGGCGTACTGGCTGGCCGCGGCGAGCATCTCGGCCGTATTCACTTTCGCCGGTTTGAACGGGCGCGTCTCGTTGATCAGGTCGAGGACTTCGGGCAGCGAGCGCATACCATAAACTTCCACCTCCCGCACCACGGCGGCCTCACACGCGTTTTCGAGAGGAACGACGAGCCTGCGGATGCCTTTATGGCGAGCCATGCTGGCGATCGAAAGCGCGCCTTTGATGGGGCGCAGGCCGCCGTCGAGCGAGAGCTCGCCCAGAAAGAGGTATTGCTTCAGCTCTTGCTTAAGGAGGACGCCCGTCGTCCCCAGGATACCCAAGGCGATCGCGAGGTCAAATCCCGAGCCCTCTTTCTTGACGTCCGCCGGAGCCAGGTTGACGGTGATATTCTGAAATGGGAATTCCAGGCCGCAGTTCTTGATGGCGGACTTGATGCGCTCGCGGCTCTCGCGCACTGCGGCGTCGGGCAGGCCGACGGTCATGAAAAGGCCGTTGCCGGCGGAGACATCGACTTCCACCTCCACGAGGTAGGCGTCAATTCCGAAGACGGCAGCGCTGAAACTTTTGAAGAGCATGGCAACGAAACTCGACGGGACGCGGCGAAGCTTGTGGCGAACTTGGGCCTGGCTCCCACCCAACAGTCCTACGGCGGCGCGGGACTCGGGTGCAAACGCGCCCGATTATACCAAAATAAACTTTGGGGATTACTAAAAGAGAAGCGACGCCGGTCACTGAGACCCCGCCAGATCAAGGAGCCTTGAGACACGCTGCCTCGGCGCTGAGACTTACGGACGGCTCTTCTTGCTCCGAGTGGTTCAACTCTTCCGTGTCGACAGACCAGAGGTCATGATGCGCGCCCAGGATGTTTCGGACGGCCAGCAGTGCCGTCAGCATGGAGTGGTCCTGGCTATTGTATCGGTGTTGCCCATTCCGTCCGACGAGTTGCAAGTTTGAGAAATTTCCCAGGTAAGTTTTCACCGTGGGGAAGTAGCGAGCGTAGCCGGTATCGTAAACCGGATAAGCCTTGGGAACCCGGATGACGATGCAATCCTCACAGTCTTCAGCGCGTGCCAGGCCGAGCCGTTCCAGTTCGCGCTTGGCCAAATCCTTTAATCTCTCGTCGGGCATTTCCCAGAGTTCGTCGCCGCGGGAGCAGAAATATTCCAGCCCCAGGTTTGTCTTGGCAGGATCCGCCGACATCTCCGGATGCCAATTCTTATAGTTTTGAATCCGCCCAACCTTGACCTCGGTGGAGTGGACGTAGATCCAGTTGTCGGGAAAGAGGTGAGGCCGGTTGACGATCACTCCGACGGTCAGGAAATCGCGGTAGTGGAGACGCTCAGCGGCCTCGCACACATTCTCCGGAGCGGGCGGGTCGAGGCGTCGAATCAGCCCGCGCAGGGGGATGCTGGAGATAAACTCCGAACCCGTTTTCTCCTCCAACCCACCCTCGGGATTCTTGACCAGCACGCTCAGGATGCGGCGGCCGTCGTGATTCAGCCGGACGATTTCGGTTTGAAGGCGCAACTCCTGCCCGCGCTCGCGGAGCTGGTCTGCGAGCTTCTCCCACATCATTCCCGGACCGTGGATGGGATAGTGAAACTTGTTGATCAGGGTCGTGATTCTCTTCTTCCCGTTGCGTGGAAAGACGACATTGGCGATCGCCTGGGCAAGAGTCAGGCTTTTGATGCGCTGCGCGGCCCACTCGGCGCGGACTTCGGTGCAAGGCATGCCGAGAACCTTCTCAGTGTAGGTCTTGAAAAAGGTGCGGAAAAGCCGGCGGCCGAAGCGGTTCGAAATCCACTGCTCGAAATTTTCCTCCGGGCGCATCGGGAAAAGCTGGCTCTTCAAATAGCTGAAGAGGATCAGGCAGCTTTCAAGAAGCCCGAGGCCCCAAAGCGCGTTGAAGGGCCTCAGCGGGTAGTGGAAGAACTTGTTGCGATAGTAGATGCGGGAGAGGCGGGCGCGTTCGACGAACTTGTCGCCCAGGACCTCCTCCCAAATCCGTTGGACTTCGCCGACCTTGGTGTAAAAGCGGTGGCCGCCGATGTCGAAACGAAAGCCCTTATGGTTGACGGTGCGCGAAAGGCCTCCCACCACCTTGTCCTGCTCGAGGATAAGGGCGGGAATTCCATGACGAGCCAATTCGTAGCCTGCGGTCAGGCCCGCGGGGCCGGCGCCGAGAATAACGACATTGTCGGTAGGATCCATAGATCTCGTGAGCGATGATCCCTTCAAGAAAAAACTGTATGGGGAAGAAATCAGGGAGTCGGAATGAATATAGCCTAAGAAAAGTAAACAAGAAGTAAAGCTTTTTCAAAATTTCAGGGCACGGCCTGGGTCCGCGCCAAGGCCGTCAAACCCAGCCCGCGCCCGCAGTCGGTCGCATAGATGAGAGTCCGCGAGTCTGCCAGCCACGCCGGGGTGATGGAGTTGCACTCGCCCGCCGTAACTTGTCGCTTGCGGGCCGTTCCTACTTCAGCAACCCAGAGTTGCCACGCGCCTCGTTCGGGCTGACTGTATGCCATCCATTTTCCGTCTGGCGAAAAGGCGGGGTAGCGTCGCGCCGCTCCCCAGCTGGCCCGGACAATGCGGTTGGAACTGATTCCCACACTGAACAAACCTGACTCACCCTGGTAGCGGGCGGAGAACACCAGGCCGCGACTGTCCGGCGTGAAGGCTGCATCCAGGACGTCGAACTCCCCTCCCGCACGCTCGCGATCAATCTGGAGTGAGGGGTCCTCATCCTCCTGGGGGCGGAGGTTCTTGAGCCAGAGACTTCCCCCGGCATCCCTCTCCCGGATGAAGGCGAGCCATTTCCCGTCCGGCGATACACTCGGTTGTTCGGCGTCCTCGACCTCGACCGGAAGCTGATTCGTAGGAGGCAGTAGCCCGCTGAGCGGGAAACGAACAATCCGTGAGTGTGTTGATACGAGTTCAACCCATCCGTAGGGGACGTTCTCTGCCAGTGCGGGATGAAACACGTCTGTGCCGAAATCGAGCTGGGTGAGCGCGTTGCCTGCCAGCTTTCGCAGCCTGTATCCGTCTCCGGTCAGTGCAGTGCATAGAATTTCTTTTCCGCCGGCGGCGGGTTGGGTGGCCATCAGCGATCCCGGAGTCGCCACCGCCCGCACCGCGTAATTCGTGAACTGTCCCTGCAAGTGGCGCACGTTGGACCATGTTCCGACAAGGACGATGCCAAGGAAGATGGAAGCGAAGGCCAACGCCTCACGCGATCGGAAGCGTGAGCGCAGCATTTGCGAGGACGACGTGGCAAGTACCCACAAAATGAAAAACGTCAGGACCAGGACTGCGTAGAGGCGCGGGAAACCCAGAAAGATTTTCCAGCCGGAAGGATTCTGAACCATCCAGCGATAATGGGAAATGGACGCGACGCCGTAGAGGAAAGCGAGAATTCCGGCGTGCAGCTTAAGCCCTCGATCGAGCAGGTTGCCGGCAATCAGCACCGCCGCAAGAATCAACGCACAATAATGGTACGAAGCGGGATTGGGAGAGAGAACCAGGAGCACCAACACGTAACTCCCCCATTCGAGTTTTTCCTGCGCCGCATTATCCCGAGACGGGCTGATCAACCAAAGAACCGGGACGAAGAGCAGGGCCTGGTAAAGCGGCTGGAGATAAGCGTAGGCCGCAGGCCAATGCACCAGCGGCTGGGGATTGAGTTCCGGTTCGAAAATAAAGAGCCGGCGGAGAAGGGCGGTGACCGATTGCCAATAGGCACTGTAAGGGTCAACCGTCTCACCCCGCATGGCCCGCGGCAGAACCTCCCAAACGTAGACGCGGTTGGCCTCGTAGCCAAAAAGCCAAAGCGAGAGCGCTGCTAATCCCAGTCCTCCGAGCACCAGGCCGGCGAGCGCACGCCACTGCCGCTTGCGCAGAAAATAGAAAACCAACAATGCGGGATAAATCTTGAGCGCGGCGGCCAGGGCAAGAACGGCTCCCGAGGACGCAGGACGCTTCGAGAAATAGAGCCAGGCCGCAAGCGTGAGCAGGAAGAAAACCAGGATGTGTTGCTGGCCGCCGAAGAAATTGGTCCGCAGCGGGAAAATGCAGAGAAAAGTAAGCAGGGCGACCCGTCGCGCGCCAAGGCCGGTGAGCAGATCCAGGAAAATTCCGGCCAAGCCCAGCAGGATCAAATCAATTACCATCCAGCAGCGCTTGGCGGTCAAGAGAGGTAAGGAGGAGAACGGCAAGACGGGCACGATCGAGGGCAACGTTACGGGAACGTACGTCGCCAGTCGATTCTCAAGGCCGGCGTGATCCTTCTGGCGCTGGAACCAAGTCCACTCGTAAACGCGATCTAATGAATACCCTTGGTGGTACAGACGCGCGGCAAGATAGTAATTGGGGAAATCGCTTTGGATAAATGACCACGAGGGAATAAGCGCGCGCCAAACGAACAGCCCGACCAGCGCGGAGAGCAACAGATATTCAAGGAGCAAGACTGTTGCAGAGCGGCGGAGCAGATTCTGATGGGGAGGCGGTGTCGCCGAGGATCGAGAAGTGCCCTGAACGTCGCTCTCTGGCATGGAAGTTTCAGCCGGTGGCAGCCGGAGAGCAGCTAACGGCCTTCGCGCATTTTTTCCGGATCGATCTGCGTGACGCTGTTGTCGTCGGGCACGGCGGTCGAGAGGCGGCGCTCGAGTTCCTCGCTGACCTCTTTCCAAAGGACCTCAGAGTCCGGGGCTGTCTCGCCGCTCTCCTGAATCCTCGTCAGCAACTTCCGGACGCCTTTCAGCCAGCTCGTCGACTGTTTCTTAATGTCGGCGTGCGGGATTCCGTAAATCTTTCCGTTTTCGATAATCGCCATGATTCAGAATCCCAACCCTTCGATTCTACGGAGCTTGCGTTCCCACCCTACGCTTCCAATCCTCTGGACTGCGCCACTGTCGGAGTGGATAGAGGATATCACGACACGGCATTCGGAGTTCATCATGCCGGAGCACGTTTTTTCGGCCGCACCGTTCTCCGGGGTTCGCGCAGCGCCGCCACGCGCCGGGGCCGAGGCTGGCAGCGTGGGCAGAAATGGCTGCTGCGGCCGGCAATCACCCAGCGGCGGATCGGATGCTTGCAGCGCCGGCAGGGCTCGCCCGTCCGTTGATAGACGCGAAGGCGGGGCGTGTAATTTCCCGGCTGGCCCTCGATGTCAATGTAATCACTGAAACTCGTTCCCTGCAGCGCGACCGCGCGCTCGAGGACGCGCTTCACGGCTTTGTAAAGGGCGCGCGCTTTTTTCGCCGAGACTCTCCCGGGCTGGGCAAGAGGGTGAATGCGCGCCATAAAAAGCGCCTCATCCGCGTAAATGTTGCCCAGCCCGGCAAGCTTCTGCTGGTTCATCAACCAGCTTTTGATGGCCCCTTTCCGGCCGCGCATCGCCTGGAAAAATTGCGCTTCCGTAATCAATTGCGCGTCGGGGCCGAGGTTACCAAAAATCTCTGCCAGCTCATCGTGGGTGCAGCATCGGAGGCGGCCAAAACGCCGCGGGTCGCGAAACCGCACTTCCTCTTTGCCATCGTCGAGGCTGAGGCGCACGTGGGTATGCGTCTCAGACGGCGCGTCAGCCGGATGGACGGTAAGCTGCCCCGTCATGCCCAGGCGTATCAAGAGGTAATGTGGCGGCCCAAGGTCTTCAGCCACCAGCTTAACGGCCAGGGCTTTTCCTTTCCGTTCCAACGAATGGATCAAGCGCCCTTCAAGGTGGCGCGCGAAATCCTCCGCGTTGCCGGCGATGGCGCCGGGATGCCGCACTTCTACTTCCCTCACGCGGCGCCCCAGGGCTCGCGCTCGCAGGCCGCGCAGAACGGTTTCGACTTCGGGAAGTTCGGGCATGGAGCAGTAGTCAGTAATCAGTTCTCAGTTGTCAGTTTTGCCGAGCAGGGAATAGTTCGGTCTTTAAGGTGCGGGGAAAGTGTCTTTGCTCTCAGGATAGAGGCTACAAACAACCGACAACTCACAACGAACTAAATGGCGACCTTGATGTCGTTGCCCTCGACCTCAACCGGGTAAGCGGCAACTCGGAGGGATGGGCTTCCGACCTTCTCGCCCGTGCGCACGTTGTATTCCCACATGTGCCAGGGGCAGGTGACGACGTCACCCTCGAGCATTCCCTCCCCCAGCGGCCCGCCTTGATGCAGGCAGGTGTTGTCGAGAGCAAAGACCTTGCCATCCACGTTGAACAAGGCTATGGTTTTGCCATTCACTTCCACAGCCTTGCAGGAACCCACGGGAAGTTCCGCCACGCTGGCGACTTTGACAAGTTCAGCCACTTTCGGTTCTCCGTGTAATCTGACCTGTGCCGCCGCTGTTCGGCTATCCGAACTGAACCAGTTCCGGTGTGCCCACTTTGCCAATGCGAACCGACTTCTTGAATTCTTCGAGCAGCGTCTCGTCCAGGCGGACTTCGGTGGGCCGTTTGGCGAGCGTCATGCCATCAATCTTTTCCTGCAACTTCAGCAGCCCGTAAAAGAGATTCTCGGGCCGCGGCGGACAACCCACGATGTAAACATCCACGGGAACGATCTTGTCCACGCCCTGCAAAACAGCGTAAGTATTGAACGGGCCGCCGACGCTCGAACAGGCGCCCATCGAAATGCACCACTTGGGGTCGGGCATCTGCGCCCAGATGCGCTGGATTACCGGCGCCATCTTGAGCGTTACCGTGCCGGCGACGATCATCAGGTCAGCCTGGCGGGGGCTGGGTCGGAAGACTTCCGCGCCGAAGCGCGCCATGTCGAAGCGCGAAGTCGTGGAAGCGATCATCTCGATGGCGCAGCAGGCCAAGCCGAACGTCAGCGGCCAGAGCGCGGACTTGCGCGCCCAGTTGAAAACGTAGTCCACCGAAGTGGTTATGATGTTTTTCTCAAATCGATTTTCAACCCATCCCATACGTCAGCCTCGCGGCCTCCTGATCAGTGAGGAATGCAATTATCGATGCCCAGCCCGTGAAGAAGACATTATACTCCCCGCAACCTACCTACTTGCAACTTTTCCTTCACGCCTTTCGTTGCCGGGGCGCCAGATCATCCGGCACCTGTCGGGCCGCAAGGAAAAATGGGAAGCCAAAGGGGAGAGCCTCTTCGTGATTCCCGCGGCCGCTAGCGCGCGGGTTTTGCCCCGCAGACCAGCAGCGCCCCTTCGCGCTTGAACATTCTCAGTTCGTCAGCGTCGCGGAACCAGCGTTCGGTGTACACGTCAGGAGTTGGAGAGTTGTCGGGAATTCGCCGGTGAGCAACCTCAGCAAACCCGGCGGCGCGGAAATGCTCTGCCCATTCGTCGGCGGAAAGCAGATGCGCGGGCGTATTGTAGAGAGGTCCCCACTGATGGCAATACGGGTTGTCGCGGTAGTAGTTGATCAAAAGCCACGCCGAGCCGCCCGGCGCGAGCACGCGAAAGATTTCGCGAAGCCCCTGCGCGGGGTCGGGCCAGTAATAAGATGACTCTACCGAGATGACCTGGGTGAAGTAGTCGTCCGCCGAGGGAATTCTCTCCGCTATACCCAGGCGAAACGCGATTCCCTTGGTCCCCGCGCTCGCGGCCTGCGCCCTGCGAATCATCTCATCCGCTACGTCGATGCCCACCAATTCGCCATCCGTGACCTGAGCCGTCATCTTGCGCACCAGCCAGCCGGTCCCGCAGCCAACGTCGAGAATCCGGTCCGAGGGCCGGAGGCGCATTAGCGCCAGCGTGGGCTCGACGATGGGAAGGTGATGTGATTCCATCTCCTCGCCGCGGCCCTCTTCCGCCCAGCGATTGAATTCTTTCTGGAGCTTCTCTTCCGCAATGTTGTCCGGCATGGTCACAGCCAATATACCGCAGGACGAGGTTTGCCCGAGGCGGAAGGAGTGTTTTCTCCTTCCGTCCTCCTGGCGTCCAAATCCGGCTGCGCTATTTGTAGGAGACGATCACGGACTCCGGCGTTTGCTCGGGACGAATGTGTTCGCTGCGCGCAAAGCCGACATTGCGGAACATGCGGTCGAATTCCGCGAAGGTGTATGCGTCGCCGTGCGGAGTCGAGCCCAGCATGATCAGGCTGAAAAACGCAGCTTCCGGCGGCGAAACGCGGTCGTCATTGGGAACGAATTCCAGCGTGACGGCACGCCCGCCCGGCGCGAGCGTCGAGTGAACCTTTCTCAGCAGCGTTTCGCAGGTCGGCACATTGAAGTGATGAAGGAAGTTGGTGAGCAAGACAAGGTCATAGCCGCTTCCGAAATCCACATCGAACGCGCTTCCCACCAGTGTCGAGTAACGGCCTTCGACCCCTGCCGTGCGGGCGTTCTCTTTCGCTACCTCGAGGACGCTGGCCCAGTCGAGCGCCACAATCTCCGCTTGAGGATTGTGCCGGGCGACGGTGATACCAAACAGACCGTGGCCCGCGGCGATGTCAAGCACACGACAGGGGCCGCCGGCGCTGGCGCCGACAATCCTGGCAATGGCTTCGGCCGGCATCATCATCAGCGGCGCCATCGAGCGCGCAAACTCCACCCAGATCGGATTCTCAGGAGTGACCGTTCCGTCTGCGGGCATCATCGTCCCGCCCTTGCGCACGGCTTCGGTGAGATTGTCGAAGGCGCTCACAAAATCCGGGGCGTTGAGGAAGCGCACGGCGGTTCCCATGTAGGCAGGCGAGCGGCGGTCGAGAAACACCGCCGCGTCGGGAGACAATGCGTAATGCGTCGAATTCTTAGTCAGGAAACCCATCAGAGTCAGGGTGTCGCAAAGGATGCGGACACCGCGCTCGGCCGCGCCGGCGCGGCGCGCGATCTCGGCAACGGTGGACTGACCTTCGCCAATCGCCGTAAAGACGTCGAGCTCAATCGCCGCCCGCATGGCCGCGCTTTGCTGAAATGCGTTTATGGTCTGGAAAATCCTGGCGGGATTTGGCGGAGCTCCGTGCGGAGCGGGATCGGTTTGCTTCGGAGATTTCCTTTTTCGAGTTTCCTTGAGTGTTGCTGCTGTGCCCATCACATTCCTCCTATTTAAGGTTTTGGTGCAGCGAGAAGTCGATAACCAGGCCTCGAGCAGATCAACGATTGAGCGCTCGTGTGGGGCCATGGCGCTCCGCGCCCTGCGGGGCGTGCGGCTGCCATCGAGAGACGCCTCCCCCGCGAGCAGCTCGTGCACGCCTGAAATCAAATCAGTTTTGCAATCAAGCCCTGAGTAAATCCGTATCGTATCCGCGCATCACGCGCGGCGTCGCCATCCGACGGGGTGGCATTTTCTTTAAGCCAGACTATTCGACTGCGCTCCCTACGGGTTTAGCGTTCTGGATGACCACTTTGGGTTCGAGAGAGGTCGGAGGGACCGGCAGCCCCTGCTCGCGCAACAAGGCAACGTGTTCCTGCATTCCCCACCTTGCTTTGTAGAGGCAATCTTCAATGGAATTGCCCACCCCGGTGAATCCTTCCAGATCGGTCGAGAAAAACCCAAAGAAATTGGGGTCGTCCGTCGCTTCGATGACCAGAGAATAGGTTAGATCGATCATCTCTCACCCTGCCCTTTGATCCCAGCCGCCTTCAGAATAGCAGGGAACAACAGCCTTCTAATCCTACTGGCATCGTGACGGCGATAATTCGTTTCTTATTTCCCCACCTTCGACAACAGTTCCACAAACCTCTGCTCGCGCTCGGTCTGATTGAGGCCGAGGTGTTTCTCGATCGTCTGCGTGGTGTTCATCGAGCAGAATTTGGGCCCGCACATCGAGCAGAAAGCCGCGTCCTTATAGTAATCGTCGCCCAGGGTTTCGTCGTGCATGGCGCGGGCGGTCTCGGGATCGAGCGAGAGGTCGAATTGCTTGTTCCAGTCGAAGAGGAAGCGCGCGTAGCTGAGGGCGTCGTCGCGATCGCGGGCGCCGGGGCGGTGCCGCGCCACGTCCGCCGCGTGTGCGGCGATTTTGTAAGCAATGATCCCCTGGCGAACGTCGTCCTTGTTGGGCAGGCCGAGATGCTCCTTGGGCGTGACGTAGCAGAGCATCGAGGCGCCATGCCAGCCGATCATCGCCGCGCCGATGGCGGAGGTGATGTGGTCGTAGCCCGGCGCGATGTCGGTAACCAGCGGCCCGAGCGTATAGAACGGCGCCTCGTGGCACATCTCCATTTCTTTGTCGACCTGGAGCTTGATCTGGTCCATGGGAATGTGCCCCGGTCCTTCGATCATCACCTGCACGTCGTACTCCCACGCTTTTTTAGTCAACTCACCCAGGACCTTGAGTTCCGCGAATTGCGCTTCATCGCTGGCGTCGGCCAGGCAGCCGGGGCGCAAACCGTCACCGAGAGAGAAAGAAACGTCATACTTCTGGAAAATTCTGCAGATGTCCTCGAAGTGCGTGTAGAGGAAATTCTCCTGGTTGTTCTCGACCGACCACTGCGCCATGATGGCGCCGCCGCGGCTGACGATGCCGGTGATGCGCTTGCGCGTCAGCGGAATGAACTCGCGCAAAACGCCGGCGTGAATCGTCATGTAATCGACGCCTTGCGCGGCCTGCTCTTCAATCACCTCCAGCATAATCTCGGGAGTCAAATCCCGCACATGCGTCACGCGCGCTAGAGCCTCATAAATCGGCACCGTGCCGATGGGGACGGGACTCGCCCGCAAAATCGCTTCGCGGATCTGGTGGATGTCGCCGCCGGTCGAAAGGTCCATTACCGTGTCGGCGCCATAGTGCACGGAAGTGTGCAGCTTCTCGAGTTCCTGCTCGATGTTCGAGGCGGTCGAGGAGTTGCCGATGTTGGCGTTGATCTTGCACTTCGTCGCGATGCCGATGGCCATCGGCTCGAGTTCGACGTGGCGGATGTTGGCGGGAATGATCATGCGTCCGCGCGCGACTTCGTCGCGCACGAGCTCCGGCGAGAGGCTTTCGCGCTTGGCGACGAACTCCATTTCTTCGGTAACCGTGCCCTGCCGGGCGTAATGCAATTGCGTCACAATGGGCCCCGTGCGCTTGCGGACCCATTCACTGCGGATTGGAGAAATCATACGCCTTCCTCACACTCAAGGGATTGACCCCGGTGCTTTCAGTCTACAACCGCCCTGCGCCTTGCGCAACCCGCGACACTTCTCGACACTGACCCAGGTGTGCAGGCGGGCCGGATTTACTTGAGCGCCGCGGTCAACGCCTCGGGTGTCGTCACGGGAGGCTTGCAGTTCGTCCCCATGCAAACCAACGCCAGCGGGTTGCCATCCAGGTGGAGATGCGGCAAGGTTGCAGCGAGTCCAGCGGGAAGGTTGCCGTTCTTGACGACTTCGGGCGTGAAAGCAAACACCCTTTTTCCAGCCCTGGCAGTTTGATGCGCTGCCTTCAGCAAACCTGCGGTCCGATCGTCGCCCGGATTTCCGACCACCACAATCTGAACCGGCGCGCGCCGATGGTGGGTCAGCGCCAAACCATACGTCGCCGCGAACAGACCGTAGTCGCCGGCCTTGCCTGCAAACAGGTTCAGAATGGTTTCCGCTTTTTCGCGAAAGTCCGGGCGCTCGGCGAGCGCGGCCAGCCGGTCGAGGACCAGCGCGGCCACGGAGTTCCCCGCCGGGGTCGGTGAATCCTGAAACGGTTTGTGCGGCGCCTGCAAGCGGCCCTGCCGCTGCTCGAGATCTTTGGCGGTGTCGAAGAAGCCGCCGTCCTTGTCGTCCCAGAACCGCCGCACCGTCGTCTCCATGAGCTCGAGAGCACGGTCGAAGTACGCACGATTGCCGGTTACCTCGTAGGCATCCAGCAGTGCCGCGATGGTAAAGACCTGATCGTCCAGGAAACCGAAACTGGAAATTCGAAACTGGAAACTGGAAACTGGAAACTCGAGACCCGATTGATGAGCCGAATCGCCGCCGCCCGAATCAATTCGCACCAGGCTGTGAGCCATGCCGTTCGCGGGGTCGTAGGCTTTTTCGAGAAGCAGGTCGAGGGTCATCAACGCGCGGTCGCGCGCGCCTCCCAAGCCCAGAACCTTGTGCGCTTCGAGAAGCGCCGAGATCATCATCCCGTTCCACGCCGAGTAGATTGCGGGATCGACGAACGGAGTTTGGCGCTTGGCGCGCGCCTCCAACATTTTTGTTCTGGCGCTGGCCAGGATTTGTTTGACTTCTTCCGGAGTCAATTTCATCCGGGCAGCAATAGCCTCGTACGGCTGGTCAATGAAAAGCACGTTCTTCGCGGGATTGTGATGCATCTCGCCGCGCTCTTCGACGTGATAGAACTGCGCCGCGGCTTCGGCTTCCTGCAGGTCGAGCGCGGCCTTCAGTTCATCGAGCGTCCAAGTGAAATAATCGCCGTCGTCCTCCAGGCTGTAGTCGGCGTCCTGGCTGGCGAAGAACCCGCCCTCCGGATGCGAAAGGACGGTTTCGACAAACGACAAGATCCCAAGCGAAATCTCGCGGAAGAACTCATGCCCGGTCACCTGGTAGGCGCGCAGGTAGTTCCCGAGCAGGCCGGCATTGTCGTAGGACATCTTCTCGAAATGCGGCACGATCCAGCGCTCGTCAACTGAATAGCGATGGAAGCCGCCGCCGAGCTGGTCGTAAACGCCGCCGCGCCCCATCGCTTCGAGCGTCGTGGTGATGAGCGTGAGCAGCCAGGTCTGGCGGGTTTCGAGATAGGCGTCGAGCAACAGATCGATGGCCGTCGGGTGCGGAAATTTGGGCGCGTTGCCGAAACCGCCGTATTGCGGGTCGTACAGGCTGCCGATCTTCTGCAGCATCGCCGCGAGGAGCTGCTCGTTCGGCTGGTCGCCGCCGGAAGTTTGTTCGACGGTGGCCAGGGCCTCGGAAATCTTCTCGGCGCTGGAAAGGATTTCGTTTTTGTGCGTCTGGTAGTTGGAGGCGATACTCTCCAGGACGCGCTTCATGCCGGGGCGGCCGAAGCTGTCGTCGGGAGGAAAGTAGGTGCCGCCGTAAAACGGCTTGCCGTCGGGCGTGAGGAACGCCGTCAGCGGCCAGCCTCCCTGGCCGGTCAGCGCGCTCACGGCCATCTGGTAGCGCGCGTCAATGTCGGGACGTTCGTCGCGATCCACTTTGACGGCGATGTAGTGCTCGTTGATGAGGCGCGCGACTTCGGCGTTTTCGTAACTCTCACGGTCCATGACGTGACACCAGTGGCACCACACCGCGCCGATATCCAGCAGGATGGGCTTGTCCACGCGGCGTGCCAGGTCGAACGTGGCGTCGCCCCATTCGCGCCACGCCACCGGCTGATGCGCGGCGCTGCGCAGGTAGGCGCTCCGCGCCTGGCCCAACTCATTCGCAGGCTTCTCTTGGTTCATGAAACTCTTTTCGCTGTTGCCCGAATGTAAGGAAAATGCTCGCCTATTGGACGGTCTCGGGGTTAGGGGGCGGCTTATCCAGCGTGACGTCGTCCAAGGGCTTCCGCGCCGCAAAACCTTCTTCCATCCCGTGCCAGTAGCCGATGCGCTCTTCGCCCAACTTCCAGCAGAGGTACACCTCTTCGCCCTGCCGGAGGGTGGGGAAATCCACCAGACCTTCGTCGAGGTCTTTGACCACGCAGCCGGTCTCCTGGATCTGCTCGATCGCGTCGCGGACTTGCGTGGCGGATTTCTCACGTTCCTCGCGCGTTGCGGCCAGCTTTCCGTACGCCGGAATGCAGCCGCCCAGGACCATGATCCTCGCCGCCGCTTGCGCGAGCTGCTGGTCGAGCCCCTCCATCTTCTGCTTCTTCACGCGCGCTTCCTCGAGGAATTGCGCGATCAGCGGCAGGAGCTCTTCGGCTTCTCGGCGATTGAAATACTTTTCGGCCATGGAAGAAAGTTAACAGTTCACAGTTGACAGTCAACAGTAAAGACCAGCAGTTGTCATTCTGAGGAGTCCCGCTCAGATCGGGACGACGAAGAATCTGCAGTTGCTTTGGCCGTTGAACTGCAGATCCTTCTCCGCCAGCCGGCGGATCAGGATGACAAACTCAAAACGTTTTCAATCACCCTGCAGGCTCTTAACTCTCAACTGTCGACTGTCAACTGCTCTTAAATTTCCAGCATCCGGTCGAGCGCCACGCGCGCCCAGCGCTTGGTTTCCGGATCGACGCTGACGCGATTCACCACTTGCCCAGCCACCAGGCTTTCGAGCGTCCAGCAGAGGTGTTGCGGCGAAATCCGGAACATCGTGCTGCACAAGCAGCCGCAATCCTCGAGCGAAACCACCAGCCGGTCGGGCAGCTCCTGCGCCAGACGATTTACCAGGTGCAGCTCCGTGCCGACGGCCCACTGGCTGCCCGCCGGAGATTCTTTGACGCGCTTGATGATGTACTCCGTCGAGCCCACGTCGTCCGCGAGCTCGCAAACCTCCCAGCGGCACTCCGGATGCGCAATCACGCGAATCCCGGGATACCTCTGGCGGACTTCCGCGACGTGCTCGGGCAGAAAGCGCTGGTGGACAGAGCAGTGTCCTTTCCAGAGAAAGACGCGCGCGTCGCGAATTTGATCCTCGCTCAGCCCGCCCAATTCTTCGTGCGGATTCCAGACGACCATCTTTTCGAGCGGGATTCCCATCCGGTAGCCGGTGTTTCGGCCCAGGTGCTCGTCGGGAAGGAACAGGCCTTTCTCGCCGCGCGCGAGCGCCCACTCCATGATTTTGCGCGCGTTCGAGGAAGTGCAAACCGCGCCGCCATGCTCGCCGACAAATCCTTTAATCGCCGCCGTCGAGTTGATGTAAGTGACGGGGACGACCTTGGCCTCGGTCACACTCGCGATCTCATCCCAGCAGACTTCGACCTGTTCGAGGTTGGCCATGTCGGCCATCGAGCAGCCGGCGTGCAGGTCAGGAAGGATGACGGTTTGATGATCGCCGCTCAGGATGTCGGCGCTCTCGGCCATGAAGTGCACGCCGCAGAAAACGATGTACTCCGCTTCCTTGCGGCTGGCGGCCTGCTGCGAGAGTTTGAGCGAATCGCCGCGATAGTCGGCGAACTTGATCACCTCATCGCGCTGGTAGTGATGCCCCAGAATAATGAGTCGCGACCCAAGCGCCGCCTTGGCGCGCAGGATGCGCTCGT
>CAZTHM010000029.1:0-16512 GCA_964613505.1 uncultured Acidobacteriota bacterium
TCCCCCCATCGCGTAGTGGGCGGTCGGCTGGACAGGCACCGGTACCTTCTTCGGCTCGAGTCCCATGTAGGTGCGCACGAAGTCGGTGACGTCGGGAAGTTTCTTGTCGTGGACTTCCGCCGAAAGGTGTGTGAGATCGAGATGCAGGTAGTTCTTGCCGTCGATGCCGCGCCCTTCGCGAATCTCGCGATACATGGCGCGCGAGATCATGTCGCGCGGCGCGAGGTCGAGCAGCGTCGGCGCGTAGCGTTCCATGAAGCGCTCGCCCGTGCGATTGCGCAAAATGCCGCCCTCGCCGCGCGCCGCCTCGCTTAGCAGGATGCCCATCTTGTAGATGCCGGTGGGATGAAACTGGAAGAATTCCATGTCTTCGAGCGGCAGGCCGGCGCGCAACGCCACCGCCATGCCATCGCCGGTGAGTGAGTGCGCGTTCGACGTGACGCGGAACATCCGCCCGCAGCCACCCGTCGCGTCGAGCACCGCCTTCGCGTGAAACGTGTGAATCTCTCCTGTCGCGATGCAGTAGGCCACCACGCCCGCGCAGCGCCCGTCCGTGACAATCAAATCGAGCAGATGATATTCATTAAAGAAATGCACTTGGTTCTTAATACATTGCTGATAGAGCGTCTGCAGAATCATGTGGCCGGTACGGTCGGCGGCGTAGCAGGCGCGTCGCACCGCGGCCTTGCCGAAATCCCGCGTGTGGCCGCCGAAGGGCCGCTGCGCGATGCGGCCGTCTTCGGTGCGGCTGAACGGCAACCCCCAGTGCTCGAGCTCGTAGACTGTCTCGATCGCCTCGCGGCAAAGAATCTCGACCGCATCCTGGTCAGCGAGGTAGTCGCTGCCCTTGATGGTGTCGAACATATGCCATTCCCAGTGATCCTCTTCGTGATTGCCCAGCGCCGCGCCGATCCCGCCCTGCGCCGTGCCCGTGTGCGAACGAGTGGGATAGAGCTTGCTGATTACGGCCACGCGTCCGTGCGCGGAAAGATTCAGCCCCGCCATCAGGCCGGCCCCACCGGCGCCGACCACTACTGCGTCGTATTTGTGCACCATTTTATAGACCTATCAAGAACCGATTACAGAAACTGAAGTTTGAAACTGGAAATTGGAAAATGGAAACTGGACCCGAGACTTACGATTGTTCGAATTTCGAGTTTCCAATTTCCAGCTTCCAGTTTCCAATTTCCAATTTCCAGAACGCGCTACGGCGCCGCCACCGGCTGGAACGTAAAGATCACCAGCGATCCGAGCGCCAGAATGATGAAGCTCACCACATAGAGCGAAGCCAGCGAAACCAGCCGCCAGCCGCGCGCCGAAATGTAATCATCGATCAAGTAGCGGATGCCGTTCGCGCCGTGAATCATCGCCAGCCAGAGCATTACCAGGTCGTATGTCCGCCAGAAGGGAGTCATGAAACGCCGCGCCACAAAGTCATAATTCACAACCTCAATATTATTGATGATATGCATGATCGTGAGATGTCCGAGCGCCATGAAGAGCAGGACCACGCCCGAAATCCGCATGAAGAGCCACGCGTAGAGTTCCAGCCCACTGTCCGGTCTTGCCCTCCCTGCGATGCTCATGAACGCCTCCCTACTTCACAACCCATTCCAACATATAGATGGCCGTGGGAATAAATATGACTGCGAACACCGTCGCCATCGCGTAGGTCCACTTGCGATGCGCCGCCGTCGTCTCCGGCCAGAAGTCGATGATGATGATGCGCACACCGTTCAGTGCGTGGAAAAGCACCATGCCCGCCAGCACCACTTCGCCCACGCGGAAGAAGGGCATCTGGTAAAGCGCCATCGCTTTGTTGTAGAGCTCGGGCCCCCAGCCGATGAACGCCGTATCCACCACGTGCACGAGCAGAAAGAGGAACACGCCCACACCCGTCACGCGATGAAAGATCCAGGCCCACTGCCCCGCCCCGCCTTTGTACGTCACGTATTCGTAAGGTTTCACCATCGTCGATTGCCTCTCGTACCAGTTGCTCGTTCGCTGTCATTCTGAGCGCAGCGAAGAATCTCAGCATTGGAGCTTGTGCGCACCAAAGTGATCGAACTGCAGAGACCCTTCGCGGAGTTTACCCTGAGCGTAGCGAGCGGGCTCAGGGTGACAGGTACGGGTGGCGCCTCCGTTGCTGTTCACATCTTGTCGCCACATCGCGAAGTCCTCGCGGACACGAAGCCGCATCGTACTCCAATATTTTGACCTATTGCAACTTTTCGGGAAGCGTTTTCAGTGTCGGCCGAATTGTCGGAGGGGTTTACACCGCAGCGAGCGTGGACAAAACTCGAATTGCAGACAGCGGTTCTCAAATGGGCGCAATCCAAAATCCAAAATGGTTTACGCGGGGAGGCTCCAGCCCTTGGCGCCGAGATTATCGGCGGCGAGGACGTGGGGTTGCGACTGGACGCCTTGTTTCGCCAGAAGGTCGCGAATCGCTTCGCCGACGGCCGTGCTGTCGCCGCGCACAAAGGCCAGCACGGCCGGCCCGGCGCCGCTCAGGCAGACGCCGAGCAGATCGGGATGGCTAAAGCTGAGGACGTCGGCAAGACCCGGGATCAGCGGCGCGCGATGCAGCTGGTGCCAGCGGTCGTCGAAGAAGCTGCGGTGGAAGTCGGCTTTACCGGAAAAGAGTTGCGAGGCGAGCGCCACGGCGCGTTGGAGGTTGTGGACGGCGTCGGCGCGCGAGTACTGGCCGGGCAAAACCTGGCGAGCTTTCTCGGTGGGCATGGCGTAATCGGGAATCACGAGCACGAGCTTGAGAGTGTCGGGAACAGGACAGGTGTAAGAAAGCACGCGTTCGCCCGACTGGAGCGAGATGGTGAAGCCGCCGTGCCAGGCGGCGGCGACGTTATCGGGATGGCCTTCGAGCTTGGTGGCGAGCGAAATCAACTGCTCGTCGAAGAGCGTGGTATCGGCCAGCCAGTGGCAGGCGGCGATCGCGCCCACGATCGCCGCGGCGCTCGAGCCGAGCCCAACGCCGATGGGAATCTGGTTCTCGATTTCGAGATCGAAGCCCTTGTGCTTGTTCCAACTCTCGAGCGTCTGGTGGATGGTGCGTGCGATCAGATTGCTTTCGTCAGTGGGGACGCGCTCGGGCGTTACGCCGCGATATTGGACGGTGATGGCCTTATCGGCCCGCGGTGTGACGTGGATGTCGAGGTAGAGGCCGAGCGCCAGCGCCGCGCAGTCAAACGCGCAGCCCAGGTTCGCGCTCGTCGCCGGCACGCGCACCGAAATCCGCTGAGGCATAGTCAACCCTGGCGGCCGCCAAGGGTTCAGGATACTCGAAGGGGCATTCCGCCCGCAATGGCCGGAACCAGGAGGATCTCGTCGCCATCCTGGAAGGCGTACTTGGCGCCGCCCAGAAAGCGTATGTCCTCATCGTTGACGTAGATGTTGACGAAGCGCTGCGGGGTGCCGTCGGCCGCGCACAACGCCTGCTTGATGCCGGGATATTTTTGATCGAGTCCGTTAAAGAGTTCCGAGAGATTGCCGGCCGTGGTCTCGACACTCTCCGCGCCGTTGGTGAATTTCCGGAGCGGAGGAGGAATTCGGATGATGATGGACAATCGCGCCTCCAGGAATTGGGCTAAGAACAAATCAAAGGTCAAAAGGCAAAAACTAAAAATGACAACCCGGAAAATCTGACTTCTCTATTTTTGCTTTTTGATTTTTGCCTTTTGATTTTCCTTTCTCCGCCGTCAGGCGCTGGCCGCGACAGGAGGAAGGAATTTTTCCTCAAAATCCGCCAGCTTGGGCCGGATGGCAGCGGTTTCGTCGAAGCAGCCGTTGACCGCGCCCAGAGTTTTCAAGCCGTTGCCGGTAATGGTCACGACGATGGACTCGTCGGGGTTGATCTTTCCCTGGCGCAGGAGTTTCTGCGTCACGGCCACGGTAACGCCGCCGGCGGTTTCGGCGAAGACGCCCTCCGTCTCGGCCAGCAGGCGAATGCCCTCGACGATTTCTTCATCGCTCACGTCTTCGCCCGCGCCACCGCTGGCGAGAATCGTCTTCACGGCAAAGTAGCCGTCAGCGGGATTCCCGATGGCGAGTGAGCGCGCAATCGTGTTGGGTTTCTGCGGCTGAATCTCTGTCGTACCGTTTTTCGCCGCCGTGGTGATGGGCGAACACCCCGTGGCCTGCGCGCCAAAATACTTCGTGGGCGTGGGCGCAGGCTCAACCCAGCCGAGCTTCTGCAACTCGTCAAACGCCTTGGCGATTTTGGTAATCAGCGAACCGCCCGCCATCGGGACGACGATATTCTGCGGCAGGCGCCAGCCGAGTTGCTCGGCGACTTCGTAGCCGACGGTCTTTGAGCCCTCGGCGTAATAGGACCGCAGGTTGACGTTGACGATCCCCCAGGAATATTTCTGGGCAATCTCGGAGCACAGCCGGTTCACCTGATCGTAGTTGCCGCCGATCTTCACCAGCGTCGCGCCGAATACCTGCGTGCCAACAATCTTTTCGGGCTCGAGGTCGGCAGGAACAAAGATGAAAGCTTTGAATCCGCCTTGGGCGGACTGGGCGGCGACGGCGTTCGCCAGGTTTCCCGTAGACGAACAGCCCACCGTGTCGAAGCCGAATTCGCGCGCCTTGCTGAGCGCTACGGCCACCACGCGGTCCTTGAAGGAGAGCGTGGGATAGTTCACCGCGTCGTTCTTAACGTAGAGCTCGCGCACCCCCAGCGCCTTCGCCAGTCGCGGCGCAGGGAGCAAAGGAGTGAAACCCGTGTGCCTGCCCACGCAAGGCTCGCCCTGCAAGGGCAGCAGTTCGCGGTAGCGCCACATATCGGGCGGGCGCGACTCGACGTCTTTGCGGCGGATGTCGGACCAGAGCCGGCCGTAATCGTACACGGCCTCGAGCGGCGCCCAGCATTCTTCACAAGCCGCAATCGGGTCGGTCGGATAAGTGCGTCCGCATTCGCGGCATTTCAAGTGTAGTAGGTAACTCAGGGTCTTATCCTCCTCCCTGAAATCATCCTGATGTTGACGGCGGGCCAGTCCGATTCTGGTGAGGGTCAGAAATAATCGGCCGAAACTAAAAAAGCCTCTTCGGGTGGGAAGAGGCTCGGCAAGAATTTCTGAATGCCCCCTCTCATCTCCCCCTCAAACGGGTGGGAGTTGGCACCTGCCCCCCGACCTGTTGTCGGGGCGGTTGCCGTGGCGTCGTCGGGCCCGTCCCTCGGCCACTCTGGATGAGATCCAGGGTTACAAATATTCAATTGTCAGGAGTAAATCCTACGGAACACGGCGCGCGCTGTCAACACAATTCTCAGGCGACTCGGCGCCGTTCTCGTATTGTGAAAATCTCTGCCGCCGCTCCAGCTAAGGCGTTTTAACGAATGCTCCCGGGCGAGGCAACGCCTCGCCCCTACTTCACAACCTCCAAACGGCACACTATATTTCGTGCGGGGAACATCCACGCGAAGTGTTTCTCGTAGAAGTCCACCGAGATCGCGGCGAGCAGACGACCCAAACCATCGAGCAGAAGATTTCCCCCAAACGTCAGCCGCCGTTCGAGAATCCGAAATCCTCCCACGCCGTAAGTAAAATTCTCGAAGTGGTCTCCCACAAAATAATCGAAGCTGTGATACCCGAGATGATGAACGTGCGTCGGGTCAGTGTAGGAATCGGGCGAGGAGTAGTGCGGTATCACAGCAATGACCTCGGCGCCGGGCTTGGCCACGCGATGCACTTCCGCCATGGCGCGCAGGATGTCGGGCTGGTGCTCGAGAAAATGCGAAAGATAAATCCGCTCGGCGCAGTTGTCCCGAATCGGCCACGGAAAGTGCGCGAGCTCGCATAACACATCCGCCGCCGAGCCCGGCTGGCGATCGAGTCCAATCGCCCCCGCCTCTTGCTTCTTTTTCCCGCACCCGATGTCAAGGACCATCATGAGCAATCCTCGAAGTCCTGATGAGTTTGACAGAGCGCCCCACCTCACGTGTTTCTAAAACAAATAGAAGGCAGTTTCAATGAAGATCGAAGCGGGGACGGCTTCGCCCTGGCACATGGCAGGCCGGAAGCGCCAACGGTGGCCGATGGTATCGAGCGTAGCTTTGGTCAGCGAGAAAGCGTCGGAGCGGATTGGCGTGACGTGATAGGCCTTCCCATCGATCCCGACCACGATATAAGTCATCACCGCTCCCCGTCCGCGGAAACGGCGCACGCCCCGCGTATATCGCGGGTGCGGAGCCTCCAAGGCTTCCGGAGGGAAAGGCTTCTCGCAATCGGGCCAATCAACGGCGCGGGCGGGAGGCGCAAAAACAGACGCGGCCGGCTCGGCGCCTGTCGTTAGTTCAGTGATCTCGATCTCAACGAACACTTTCTTCTGCTCGCGTTGTCGCATCAGGCGCGGATAGCTTTTGGTTCCGAACGGGACGTAATTCAAATACTCGAATGTCCACTTCGCATCGCCGCTGTGCTCACGCTGGGAGATCAGAAGCCCCGTTTCGGAATCGCCGCAGACTTCTCTCTTCGTCCCCTTCTTCTTGGAATGGAAACAAGTCGCCGACCGGTTTCGGATCCTGCGCTTGGCGATCTTCGTCACGTCTTCACTTTTGGGGATTCGTGGACCGTATCCCAGGGAGAGGAGTTGCCGCATCCGGTACTCGAAGTAAGGCTGATAGGTTGTGCTGCTGGCGCGATGGATGCGGCGCCCATCACCCACCTCCATAACACGGAACTTCAGGTCGGGGACTGAGATCGCGCGCCGCCAATGACCGCGCGAATCACGGATCTCTTCGTAGCGGCCCTCGACGGGCCCGTTCGGGACGTTCACCAGGCGCACTCGTGCGCGGAGCAGAAAGGGCAGGCTGCCTTGAGCTCGAATGTCGGAGCGCTCCCGCGCCCGAGCGAGAAATGCCTCGGCTTCTTGCGACTTGTCGGCAGCGCCGTACGCAGAAACCGCGCCGAGGAGCAGGCCGCAATGCAACACCCATGCCCGCTTGCCGGAATGGGAATCAAACCTCATGCGCCGTTGGTTTCCTTCGCGCGCAGGATAACATATCGCATCGCTTGAGTTGAGGTAAGATGCCGCACTCTGCCAGGCGAGGAGAACCGGCTTATGACCCTTCAGGAATTACTGGGAAAAATGAAGGCGTACTACAATCCCCGCAACCTCGCGGGAATGGCTTGCTACGGAATCAACGTCGAGAAAGCCTTCGGCGTGCCGGCGCCGGTGCTGCGAAAGATGGCACGAGAAATCCGGTCCGACCATGCGCTCGCCGAACGATTATGGGCCACGGGAATTCATGATGCCAAAAATCTTGCCGGCCTCTCGGACGATCCGAAGGAGGTCACGGAAGCGCAGATGGAACGCTGGGCGCGCGATTTCGACTCCTGGGATGTCGTCGATGGGTGCTGCAACAATCTCTTTCGCAAAACCGAATTTGCTCACCGCAAAGCCGTGGAGTGGACATCACGGAAGGAGGAATACATCAAACGCGCGGGTTTCGTGCTCATGGCCTGCCTCGCGGTGCACGACAAGGCCGCCAGAGATGCGGTATTCCTCCGCTATCTGCGCCTATTGAAGAGAGGCGCAACGGACGAGCGGAACTTTGTGAAGAAAGCCGTCAATTGGGCGCTGCGGCAGATAGGAAAACGAAACCTCGCGCTTCGCGAAGCCGCCATTAAGACGGGTAAGGAGATTCAACGCCTCGATTCCAAAGCGGCGCGCTGGATCGCCGCCGACGCCCTGCGGGAATTGACGAGCGAGAAGACCGTGGAGCTCATCCGGAAGCGCCGCGCGACGTAGCGCCGGCCTTTAGGCCGGTCCGTCAGCCGACGGATGCCGCCCTGAAGGGCGCCGCTACTCCACGACGATGACCGAGTGCGGCGGCAGGCGGAGTGTCACGCCGTCCGAAGCCAGCGACGCTCCTTCACTCGCAAACACCTTTTTCTGCCGGCTGACCATGCCGCCCAGGCCCGTCAGGCGGCAACTCACCGGCAATTCAGTGAAATTCATCACGGCCACGCGGCCGCGCAACGGGAAGACGGCGACACGCGGCGGCGCGTCGAGCGACGTCGGTGTGAATTCCGAAACTGCTTTGCGCAGTGCTTCGAGCGCTTCCCGCAGGGAGGGCGTCAGTTGCGCGATACGGTTCTGCGCATCGACACGGGTCAATCGCACCAAAGCCCCAGAAAAGATAACCAGCTTCCCGCCGCCCTCCTGGACCGCGCGCAGGTATTCCCCTTTCGGAATTTCCAGCGAGTCGGCCGCGGGCAGGCGGGGATCGCCGTTCAGGCGGTGCGCGAGGCCGTCACTGAGAAATGCCGTGCCGCCCGCCTTTAGGAAATTGACAAGCTTCGGCACGAACTCGGTGTCTTCGAGGGCGTGAATCGTGAAGAGCGCGGCCCGAGCGCCTTCCGGAAACTTCGCAGTGGGGACCAGCGGCACAGTCAACATGCCTATTTGATCGAAGATATAGGATTCGTTCCCCGGTTCGCTCGACGGCGGCTTGTAGGCAGGAATGCCGCTCCAACCTTCCACGAATTTGCTGAGCGACTCGAATTCGGCGCGGCGCGGAGCAAAAGCGTCCGCTTGCGGCCGGTACTGGGGAGAGATCAGCGAGCCGTAGTGGAAAAGGAGAATCTCCGGCGCGCCGGCGAGCACGCTGACGTATGCCTGGTCGAGATAAAAAGTAGGGTCGGTCCCATAGGGATCGAACCAGGCGCCGCCCGTCTTCTCGCCGCCGATTTCGCTGAGCCAGCGATAGATGAAGAAGCCCTCGTATTGCTGCTTGTGTCCCCATTCGTCGGAGCTTGGGTCACGCAACTCGGTCCCCACCCAGATGCGGTCGTAGAGCGCAGTTTCTCTGTCCACAATGTAGCCGCGCTCGTGGAACACGTCGTACCACTGGGGGTATTTGAGGATGAGCTTCACATTCGGATTGGCCTGGCGCGCCGGGCCGAGAACGCACTCGCGGCTGACTTCGAGCATGAGTTTCTCGCGGTACTGCCGCCAGCTCATCCCGCCTTTGGCCCGCGCGCATTCCGCGCACTCGCAGTCGGTAAAGAAGAAATCGTCAATCATGATTTCGTCGAAGAGTTTGGCGGTAAAGCTGAAGATTGAAGCAAGATGCTCCTGGTTGGCGCGGTTCGTATAGCAGGAGCCGACTTCCCAGCCGCTGGTGACTTTCCCGAATCGCGTCGTGGTGACGCAGCCGGAAACTTTCAACCCCGCCTGGCGGAAGAAGTCGCGCGCCGTCCTGAGTGCCGCTTCGTCCGCCTGATAGGAATCGCGGAACGTTTCAACATACACCTTGCTGATCCCCATCTTGCGACAGAAAGCGAGAGCCTCAGCGCGGCCTAGCTCGCTTGTGAGATGGTCACGGACGTCCTGTGCCGTAAAGAGAGTGGACCAATCCGTCGCGTGCGCCGGCCAAGACGGGAAAACCAGCAGGCCAAAGATTACAAAGAACCAAGAACTCGAAAGAGTTCCGTAACGAACATGATTCAAGAATGATCGCTGCATGACAGGATGGACTCCTCAAGGATTCGTCGAGACGCCCCATCGGGTCGTCTCTACAGGCAGGTGAAAGACGGTGTGTTACGCCACCGACCGGTGGCCGGTCTCTGCGGCATGCCGATGGATCTTGTCGCAGTGCCCGCACTTGCGAGTTTCGAATTCGTCCAGCATAGTCCGGAACGATTCGTGGACTGGGCCGGCGACAGCTCGGCGGTGGAGCGCCGTGTGGTGGAGGATGGCGTCGCGAAGGGCCCGCGCGCGGGCGTCGGCGGCCAGCCCTTCGATGCAAAAAATTCCGTCGTGGCGCTCGCCCTTGTCGTCGAGCCACTCGACCACAACGTAAGACCCGTCGGCGGTTTCGCGGGCGCGAAAGGCGAGGACGTGGTGCCCGAGCCGCATCATGCGTTCCTGGCTGAAGCGGGCAAGAACCGCCGCATGACTTTCCACCGACACGCCCACGATCGATCCATAACTGACCGAGCCGAGGGGCATCGCCCCCGACCCGAAAAGGAAAACCCGGTCTTCGCCGAACCCCAGCATCGCATTCCCGATCGGCTCGCTGACCTGAGGGTGACCCGTCAAGAAGCACCCGGCGGCCAACTCTTCGTGGATGCCCAACTCCGTGTCGGCGCGATGATGACGCTTGGGCTCGGAAAGATAGGAAGGGATAACAAGAATGAGGAAAGCGTTCATGGCGTCCTCCGGTTTCCTGCAGCTATCATACCGCTTTCCAGGAGCCCACGCTCGGCCTCGCACCTTCACGGCAGCCTCGGGCTCAGGTCACATTCAGCTCCCGGCCCGGGGCCATCTGGAACCAGTTCGTTATGAAGTCCTCTTCCTGGGTCAAATGATATCGAAACTCCCGGATGATCCGCTCGCCCAAATTCACCAGGACGGTGGGATCTCCGGACTGCTCGTACGAAGTTATTTGCCGCTGGAATCTGTCCAAGTCAACCCCGAAGCGCTCGTGGTCCTGAAAGAAACCCGGCACACGTGACTTGCCCTCCAAGGAGCGCTGGAGTAGCGGAAGAAGGGCGTTCTCTTCGTAGCGGCAATGCTTAATGGCCTCCGTCTCGAAGAATCTCAGCAACTCGCGCAGTTCCCCAGCGTGGACCCAGCGCTGATAACGGGAAGCCGTCTGGAGCTTGTCGAGGAATTCTTCCCAGGCGTCCAGCCGGGAGTGCATTTCGCGATAGCCGTGCAAGCACCGCTTGACAACCTCCGCCACCGAAGTTTCGGCCGGTTCCGCGGACGGCTGTTGCGGCGCGCCGGCGCTTTCTTGGTCCAGGTAGCGGCAGCCGTAGCCGCGGCGTGCAAATTCCGCAACCACCTCGCGCCGCGGCGGATAAGGATGCGTTTGGAATTGGCCGGGCTGCCGCCCGCGGAGATAGGCCCCCGGTAGGGTTTCGCAGTCAACCGTGAACAAGTCTCCGCGCGTTACCATCGAGAGGTTGAACTCGTATTCTTCCCGCGTATTGAAGAAGAGCCGGGTCCGGGGAAAGGCCAGATGATAGACGCCCACAGCGAGCTGGAAATCCTCGTCCGACACGGCAAACCGGGAAGGTTTCTGCGACGCCAGGACGCCGCGGGCGGGCTTCAAGCGCGGAATGCCCACGACATGGGGTTCGATGCCGTAAGTCTTGCGCAAATAGTTTCCGTGTTCGACCAGCGCCAGGACATCGAAACGCCAGTCGTAGAGACCGAAGAGAATTCCCAGGCCGACGCGGGTAAACCCTGCCGCGAACGCCCGGTCCCAGACATTGAGCCGAAAATCGTACTCGCGCTTGGGAGAGCCCTCGAAATGCCAGCGATCGAAATGCGGCCGGTCGTAAGTTTCCTGCCACAGAGCGACCCAGCCGAGCCCCGCCTGCCAGAGCCGGTGATAGTCTTCTTCCTCGTAGGGCGGAGCATTCAGCGCCACCACGCCGCCGCCCAGGTCCTCCAGCTTGCGGACCGTCCGCTCCACGTAGGACGCGAGTTCTTCCGGGCCGAATTCGGGGTCGTCAGCAAGGACGAGCTCGATCTGCCGGTGCCCCCAGGAGAGGATCAGGTCCAGTTCCTTCTCATAGAGTTGCGGGCTCAATCGAACGCGCTCCGCCAGAGCATTGCTCTTGCGGTAGCCACAATAAAGGCAATCGTTTTGGCAGAAGCTGGTCAGGTACTCCGGGATGATGAACTCGACCGTGCGAGGAGTGGTCTGATCCCGAAGGCGTTTGGCCGTGGCGTGAATTTGGTTGCGGCGATCCGGATCACGGCCCCAGGCAAGCAGAGAGGCGGCGTCCTCGGTTTCAAGCCGGCCATCGCTTTCCGCGGCCAGGAAGATGGAGTCGAGAGCGCGCGCGGGCGCAGAAAGCGCCGCCCACTCCACAATTCGGTCGTGGACCGATGCAAAGTGCTTGCTGAAACGCGCCATCTTCAAGAACCCTTGTGACTCTTATGACAACCGGGAGGGTACGCCTTCGGGCCCGCCCTTCTCGGCCCATTATAAACAATCCCGCATCCAGACCCAAATCGGCTCTGCCGAGGTCAGTGGACCGGTCCGTTGCTCGCGCCGCTCTCAGAAGGCGCGCATACACTTGGAGCAGAATTGCGCGAGCTTCAAATCGATGTTCTCAACCGAATGCGACGAGCTCATCACGCACTGGTAGTCCAGACAGTGTCGAAGGCCCAGGGTATGACCGAGTTCGTGAAGGGACTCTTTCAGGAGCCGGTCGGCCAGCAGCAGAGGTTCGGTGGGGAGCCCGTAGAACTCTTGCCGAAGCCGGTGCATCGAGACTACGGCGGTGCCCCCATTCACCGGCCCGAGCTGGGCTTCGCCAAAAACAAAGGTCAGGATGGGGATAAACAGGTCGGCCTCGGTCACACCCAACAGGCGCCAACTCTCTCCCGCCGGTAGTCTTTTCAGCCGCTTCAGAATTTCCGAGGAATGGTATTGGCCGCGCAGCGCATCGAACGCGCCGGCCGCGTCAAGGCTTTCGGTGTGAATCGCGCAGGCCACCTTCAAGAGGGGCGCCAGGCCCTCGGCGAGCAACCCCAGATGATCGCGCGCCACCTCACCGACGGAAACAAGCGAAACAATTCTCATGACGGCGCTCAACTGGCTTTTCTGAACCCATACTTCTTGATCTTGTTGTACAACGTGACCCGGTCGATCTTCAGCACCCGCGCGGCCATGCTCTGATTCCAGTGACATCCCTCCAGGACTTTCAGGATGTGTTCGCGCTCCACATCTTCCAGCGTCTGGCTGGAGGGAATTGCCGAAGTGTGATTGAGCTTGAGGGGGAGATCCGTGGATTGGATTTCCGGCCCGCGCCCCACCACCATGGCCCGCTCGATGGCGTTTTCCAATTCGCGGACATTCCCCGGCCAATCGTACTGCGTCAGCAGGTCCACCGCCGTCCGGCTGATCGAGCTGAACGGCTTGTTCATGGCGCGGGCAAACTTGTGGAGGAAATGGTCCGCGAGCAAGGCAATGTCTTCACGGCGTTCGCGCAGAGGCGGCACGCGGATTTCGAACACGTTCAGCCGATAGAAGAGGTCCGGCCGGAAGGTGCCCTCGGCGACTTTGGCCTCCAGGTCCTTGTTGGTGGCCGCGACCGCGCGGAAATCCACCTTGATGGTCTGCGTGCCGCCGACGCGGGTGATCTCTTTTTCCTGCAGGACGCGCAAAAGATCCGTTTGCGTCTTCAGACTGATGTCGCTGATCTCATCCAGAAAAACCGTCCCGCCTTCGGCGACTTCAAATTTCCCTTTTTTTCTGTACTGCGCCCCGGTAAAGGCCCCCTTTTCGTGCCCGAAGAGCTCGCTTTCGAGCAGCGTCTCGGTGAGCGCGCCGCAGTGGATAGCCACCAGGGGCATGAAGCGCCGGGGGCTTAAGTTGTGGATGGCGCGCGCCACCAGTTCTTTCCCTGTCCCGCTGTCACCCGTGATCAGAACGGTGGTGTCGGCAGGCGCGACGGTGCGGACAAGCTCCAGAACATTCTGCATTGCCGGGCTCTGACCCACGAGTTCCACGCACTGCATCGCTTCCAGACTCTCGCGCAGCCGCGTGTTCTCCTGCTGCACGCTGCGGTGCTCGAGGGCCTTGGTGATTACGTGAGAGAGATCGTCGGGGTCGAACGGCTTCATAATGTAGTCGTAGGCGCCGTTTTTTAGCGCCTGGACCGCCGTTTCCACCGAGGCGTAGCCGGTCATGATGATGATGATGATTTGCGGATCGACTTCGTGGACCTTGCGCTGTAATTCCAGTCCATCCATGCCTGGCATTTTGATATCCACCAGGGCAAGGTCCCAGCGCTGGGCGGGCAGCTTGAGGAGCGCTTCGCGCGCCGTCGCGGCCGTTTCAACGGCGTACCCCTCCTCGCTAAACCACTTGCCTAACGAATCGCGGACCACCGCCTCGTCGTCCACGATCAGAATACTGCCTTTGCTGTTCATGGCGTTCTCCCGACGAATCTGTCTCGGACCCGGCGATGGCGCACTGTTCATGCGTCCGCCCGCGATGCGGCGACAGAGGAAGACTTTTCCCTGTCACCGAACGGCGCCGCCCCTTCCGGCAGAGTGACCGTGAAGGTCGTGCCCTTCTGCGGTGTGGAGGCAACTTCGATGTTCCCTCCATGTTGTTGAACAATTCCAAACGCGACGGCCAGGCCCAGGCCCACTCCCTTACCCTCGGCTTTGGTGGTGAAGAAGGGTTCGAAGATGTGGGGCAAGGCGTCTTCGGGAATTCCCGGACCTTCGTCGCTGATCCGCACGCTCGAGCTGTGGCGTGTGGCATCGTAGGCGGTCGCGACTTTTAACCGCCCGCCGTGGGGCATCGCATCAATAGCGTTCATCAGCAGGGCCAACAGCGCCTGCTGCATCTGGCCCGCGTCGCAATAGAGCGGAGGCGAGTTGGGGAGCAGATCCTTGTCCAGGTCGATGGACTGCAGATCCAACTGGTGCCCTACCAGCAACAAGCAGCGCTCCACGATAACGTTCAAGTCGTTCTGCTGAGGATTGAAAGGCGCCTGGCGCGCGAACGTGAGCAGGTTTTTCACGATGGCGCCGCAACGCCGAATCTCGCCATCAATGATTTGCAGATAGCTCTTGGCCTCGGTCAAGCGATGCGTCCCATCGAAACCCTTATCGGCCATCCGCGAGACCAGCTTGGTGTAAGTCAGAATTCCCGCCAGGGGGTTGTTGATTTCGTGCGCCACGACGGCGGCGAGTTTCCCGAGCGACACCATCTTTTCCGCCTGGACTAGATGTTTGTAGGCGCGTTCGAGTTCCTCGGTCTTCTGATTCACGCGCTGCTCGAGGGTGCGCCCCCACTCCAGGATCTCCCCCCGCGCCTTCTTGAGTTCCGCGGTCATGCGGTTGAAGGATGCCGCCAGGCTGCCGATCTCGTCCTCGCTGGTCACGGGGATGGTGTAGTCCAAATCGCCCTCGGCCACGTGGCGCGTAGCCTTGGCCAGCTCGCCCACGGGTTTCCGCACCATCACCCAGATTAATCCCATCGAAATCAGGCTGACGGTGAGGATGGAGAAACCCGTAAACATCGCCAGCTTGCGCTGCCGCGCCGCCAGGCTGCGGTCCACCGGACCGAGCGAGAGGTCGGCGTCCAGAACTCCCAGCACCTGGTTGCCGCCCGCCGAGTGCGCGTGGCAGGCGGCGTTCGAGCAGTCCGGCTCGTTCTCAATGGGACTGATCAGGCCCAGCACGCGCTCGCCATTCCGCGCCACGTAGATGCGCATCCGGTCGGGGCGGTCCAATCGCCGCAGCGGCTGGGCCTGGGCGTGACAGGCGTAGCAAGCCTCGGCTTTCTTATCCACAAACTGCCCGAGTTCCTGCGGGTCAGTCGAGAAGGTGATCTTCCCTTCCTTGTTGAAGATTCGGATTTTGCTGATGCCGGGCTGGTGGCCAATCGTATTGATGATTTGGAAGACTTCTTCGCGCTGGTCGCGGAGCATCGAGTAGCGGATGCTGCGCCGAATCAGGTCGCTGATGCGGTCGGCGCTGACGAATACCATCTCTTCCAGGTGCTGACGGTGGAGGCGCAGGTTGAGATACCCGAGAAAACCGAAGAGCAGCACCATGCTGCCCACCAGGCACGCGGTCAGCTTCGTAGCCAGAGTGACAGTCAGGCGTCGCATGATACTTCCTCGATTTCTTTTCCCCTCACCCCTGCCCCAGCCGCCGGGGCGAGTAAGGGACAGCACTATGCAACCTCCACGGTCGCACGCTCGCGGGCAATCCCTTGCTCCGTCGCCTTGAGCTGGGCTTGGGGCTCAAACACTCCGAGATACCGCACCGCCAGAGCAAAGATCAGGAATCCCGCGCCCACCAGCGAGAGTGTTACGGAAACCTCCGTCCAGCGGGGGAAGTAGTGAGTCCCCGACGAGGCCTCCATTCCGGTGATGGAAACATTCAGGCGATTGAGAAGGAATCCGGCAATCACCAGGATGGCCGCCGCAAATAACCCTTCGCGGCTTTCCCGCACACGGCGCCAAACCAGCAATACCAGCGGGAGCAAGAGGCCCAGGAAGACTTCCAAACCGAATAGGACGGATTCGGTCGAAGGCTCACGCAGAAAGCGCAGCGCGCCCCGTCCCGCCAAGTCCTGGAAACGCAGCACCCCGTAGAAGGCGAGCACCACAACGAGGGCCTTCCCAAGTTGCGAAAGCAGAGGCATCTCGATTTCGCGGCCAAACGCCCGGGCGCTGAGATTCGATTCGAAGATCACCATCGCCAGACCCACACCAATCGCCGAAACATAAAAGAAAACGGGCAGCAAAGGCGAATACCAGAACGGATGCAGTTTGGAAGGGACGATCAGATAGAGGCTGCCGAGCGACGACTGGTGCAGCGTTGAGAGCAACACTCCCACAATGACGAGCGGAATCGTTATCGCCTTGATGATCTTGAGCGGTTTCGCGAGCCGGAACCGCTCGAAAACCACCGGCGAGAATTCCAGCGCCAGAACCGTAAGGTAAAGCATCACGCACCAGGCCACCTCGAACATCACCGAGCGCGGGTTCCACATCACCA
>CAZTHM010000030.1:0-16503 GCA_964613505.1 uncultured Acidobacteriota bacterium
CGGGCCGCGCCTGGCGGTCATCAACTTCTCGGGCGGCCTGCTCGCCTGGATTGTCCTGATTCCCCTGGTGCTCTTCATTGATCCCGATATGCCGCGCCGCCTGGGAGCGACGGTGGGCGGCACGGCGCCTTGGGACCTTCTCGCCTCCACGGTTTGGTACAACGTGGTGCGGCCGATTGCCGTGGGCGCGATGCTGGTGGCGGCCGTCTATACCCTCTACGGCATGCGGGGCCCGATTGCGCGCTCATTGCGTGGCGCGCTTGAATCGACCGCCGCCGCAGCCCACGCCTCCGTCGCGCGCACCCGCCTGGATATCGACATCCCCATCAAATGGATTGTAATTGGCATCGTCGGGCTGCTCGTCCCCATCACTCTGATCTACTACCACTTTGCGCATAGCTGGAGCGCGGCAATCGCCGCAGCGATCGTGATGACGTTCAGCGGATTTCTGCTCGGCGCGGTGGGTGGCTATCTGGTCGGTTTGATGGGCACCTCGAATCAGCCTGTCTCGGGCCTCACGCTTTCCGCGCTGGTTCTTGCCGCGCTGGTGATGGTCGGCATCGGCGTCAGAGGCTTGGGGGGAGTGGCGGCGGTGCTGGGTGTGGCGTCGGTGGTGTGCGTGGCATGCAGCGTCAGCGGCAGCCTGATTCAGGATTTGAAGGCCGGACACCTGCTCGGCGGCACGCCGTGGAAGATGGAAGTGGTGGAAATCATCAGCGTCATCGTGCTGTCGTTTTTCCTGTTCTTCCCCATCATCGCGCTGCATGAGGCGAATCTCGCCACGGGCGGAATCGGCGGACGCTTGCTGCCCGCTCCGCAGGCCGGCCTGATGGCCACGCTCGCCCAGGGCATCGTGGGCGGGCAAATGGCGTGGGGACTGGTGATGATGGGCGCCGTGCTCGGCATCATCTTCATCATGATTCAGGCGCCCGCGCCCATGCTGATCGCCGTGGGCATGTATCTGCCGCTCGAAACCACGGGAGCGATCTGCGCGGGCGGCCTCATCAAGTGGGCCGCCGACCGCTGGGCCGCGCGCGCCCAGCTCAGCGAGGAAGAAAAGATCAAAGCCGACGAGCGCGGCACGCTCATCGCCTCCGGCTTCATCGCCGGCGAGGCTATCACCGGCATTCTGCTCGCCGCGCTCTTCCTTGCCGGAATTCAGTCCCTCACCAAATCCCTCACCGGCCTCGACCAGTTGGCCGTGCTCGGCAACTGGGGTGGCACGATTTCCCTCTGCGCCTTCGCGCTCATCGCCTATTGCCTGATCCTGTTGCCTCTGAAGAAAAAATCTGCATAGGGCACAAGGCCTTGCGCCCCTCACCCGTCCCCGACAAGTCGAGGCACCCTTTCCCGGAGAGAGGGGTCTGGGTAACGAGGATCACTCTGTCGAAGTACGAGCCCCCTCCTTCGCCCGCCTGCCCCTCGTCTGAAGGCGGCAAGCTTTGCGCATTTTTCGCTTGACAAAACCGGCAAGTTGTGCTAGCGTTATAGCCTACTTTTTGTCCCTTCGCCCGGCGCATAGGGGAAGGGGGGATGCGATGGCGAGATTTGCGACGCAGGGTTTACCAACTTTGAAAGGGAGGCCCATCAGCCCGAACTCCCGCCAGGATGCGGACGTTCAAAAAGATTGTTTATTTTTAAGAAACAAAGCTGGGATGTTGTTGAAAACAAAGGATAGGAGCGCCAAAACAGGCTAAAAACAAAGCTAAAAGCTGAGACGAAAAGAGCCGAATTCGGTCGCAACCCGACGGATTAGGGTGAAGCGAGGCCCTCAAAAAGGTCAAAACAGCCAACCAAGAGCATTCTCCAGGAACCTCCCAACTAACAGAAAGCAAAGGCGAATGTCGCGCGATGACAATATGTCGGTATTTCGATGCCCGTTCCGCCTGCCGTCCTGAACGACAGACGATACCCACGCCAATGCTCCAAGTTTACAAGTTTTGAAATAGCGATCGGACGGCGCTCCGCTTTGGCTTTGTCGAGGGGGGTGTGTCCTGCGGTCTTGGTTTTTGGGGGCTGCCGGACCCGGGGAAAAAACCGCGGGGGTGGAATCATTGACTGCAAGGGGGCTTTCGATTATTCTCTGCGCCGTTTCCCGGGACTCGGGATTCGGGACTCGGGATTCGGGCAGTCCGACGCTCATCGCGGATTCGCGCTCCCAAGATCAGGGGCGGGAAAACCCCACAAGGTGATTGATGATCATGCAGCAGCGCCGTGAGTTCTTGAAGCGCGTAGGTGGAGCAACAGCGGTCACGCTGACCTCGTCGGTCCGAAGCTTCGGCGCGGGGCGGGCGCTGGCCGTCCAGGGGACAGTGCTCGGCCCGGGTGGTCACGACCGGCTCCAGCCCGAATGGTACAAAAAGAAAATCGTCCAGGTGCAGGCAGAATTGCAGAAGCGCAAGCTGGACGGGTTGCTGCTGCTGAACGCCACCAACATCATCTACACCACGGGCTACTTCCACATTTCCACCGAGCGCCCGCTGGCGGCGCTGATTCCCAAGTCGGGCGAGCCTGCGCTTTTCATCCCTGAACTCGAAGTTGATCAAGTGAAACTCTGGTGGGTGAAGGACTACGAATCGTATTTCGACTATCCCGGCCCGCAGAATCGCATCCGCTGGATTTGTGAGCGCGTGGCACGGCGGCTGCCCAAGCGCGCCCGCCTGGGGATCGAGGAGCCGACGCCCAGCCGGTTGAAGGAGATGAAGCTCGGCGCCCCGCAGGCTGCCTTGGTGGTGGCGGATGAAATCGTCGAACGACTCCGCAGGATTAAAGACGAGGACGAAATCACTCTGATGCGCCGGGCGATGTACTTTGCCGAATTCGGCGTGCAGGCGGGCCGCGATTTCATTGCCCGGACCGGCCGCGTCACCGAGGACCAGATCCTGAAAGCGACGGCGGATGCTCTGGCCGATAAGATGTCGAAGGAGCTTCGAGATGTCGTCGGCGTATCGGTGGAAGGGCCGTTCGGCGGGCTGGTGCCTTTTGGCAAGCGCTCCGCCTTTCCCCACGCGGTTCCGAGCAAAGACCTACTCAGTAAAGGCGACGCGCTCATCCTGAGCTTCGGCAGCCAGGTGGGCGGCTACACCGTGGAGTGCGAGCGCGCTTTCTCGGTCGGAGCGCCCAGCGACCACGGCCGGAAGCTCTATGAAGCCATGCTCGCGGCCTTTGACGAGGGCGCGCGCGGTCTGAAGGAAGGGGCGATTGCCGAGGAGGTCGACCGGCGGGCCCTCGACGAGATTCGCAAGGCCGGGTTCGAGAAGTTCCTCCGCCATCGGACGGGCCACGGCATCGGGCTGGAAGGGCACGAATCCCCATGGATTGCGGAGGGCGACAAGACCGTGCTCCGCGAAGGCATGACCTTTAGCTGCGAGCCGGGCGTTTACGACCCGGATTTTGGCGGCTTTCGCCACTCCGACACGGTGGTGGTGAAGAAGGACCGGGGCGAGATTCTGAATCACTATCCCACCCGGCTCGAGGAGATGATTATCGAGATTTGAGAAGACAGGCGCGGGCGGAGAGCCCGATACCTGCATTGACATTCCCGCGCCCCTATTGTAATTTCAATCCGGGAGTTGATTTCCCCCGCATCAGATGACTGCCGAAGCCAGCGTCGTCGAAGTGGTTTTCGAGAGCGATCTCAAGAATGTTGAGATGGCCGAGGAAGTGACGCGCCGCGTCTCCTCGACGGCGGGGTTCGACGAGGACGAGCAGCACCGCATCGACATGGCGGTGCACGAGTCGGTGATCAACGCCATCTGGCACGGCAACAAAAATGACCCGAGCAAGCAGGTGCGGTTGCGCTTTCAGATCTTCGACGATCGCCTGGAAATCCGCGTTCGCGACCAGGGGAATGGTTACGACCCGAACCGTGTCCCGGACCCCTTGTCGGAAGAGAACCTGCTCAGCGTCTCCGGACGCGGGATCTTCCTGATCCGGACATTCATGGACGAATACCGGGTGGAGAAGGTTGCGGGAGGCGGGACGGAAGTGATTCTCGTGAAGCGGATAAGCTCCAACAATTCAGACCAGCCAAGGAGGGAAGAACCGTGAGCATGAAATCCACATTGCGCCAGGTTGATTCCATCACCGTCGTGGATATGAGCGGCAGAATCACCCTGGGTGAGGGATGCACTCAGTTGCGAGAGTTGATACGCGACCAGTTGGGAAAGGGGCAAAAGAACTTATTGCTCAACCTGGCGGACGTCAACTACATCGACAGCTCGGGGATCGGCGAGCTGGTCAGCGGTTTCACGCGAGTCTCGAATGAGGGAGGCCAACTGAAACTGCTGAACCTCACCAAGAAGGTCCACGACCTCTTGCAGATTACCAAGCTTTACACCGTCTTCGATGTGCACGACGACGAGGCCAAGGCGATCACCAGCTTCGAGAAGGCGGCCGGAGCTTAGCCGCCCGTTTGCCCATGGCGTCTCGGTCCCCTGCAACGAGGGAGTTGCTCCTGCGGAACAGCCCAGCTATTCAACGACCTCATCCTCAATCCCCCGGCGGTAGCGGGGCGCCGAGTCGTGCCCCGCGCCCCCCCAGGGGGGACGGACGCTTCTCTTCTTCCAGGAAGCGGTTGGAGCAGGCGGGAAAAAAGGTATAATAAGCCCGCCTGGTTTCTTCCTGGCACCCCGTCCTTGAGTGTGCAATGGCATGGCGAAAAACCTCTACTACTTCCGGTCATCCACTCTCAGTAAGGTTCTGCGCAAACTGGGTGGCTCGTACCGTGTGGTTCCTCTGGAACGAAATCAGGATGACCCGCCGAAATGGGACCTTCCTGCGGTCCTCATCGCGGACGAACGCGAGGATGATCTCGGAAGCATCGTGAGGCAGGCCCCCGAGGACGATGCCTGGCGGGTGATTTGTCTGCTGGAGGGCGAGAAGCCGCCTCGCACCGACCTGGACGGTCACCTGTTCGCCCTGCTGCCTCGTAAGGCCTCCTCGGCCGTGCTGGCGAAAACTGTCGAGAGCGCGTTCGAGAATCTGCGCCTGGAAGAAGAACGCCGCAGGACCCGCCACCAGCTTCACGTGGTCGCCAACGAACTTGAAACCCTGAACAAGATCGGCGTCGCACTCTCCACGGAACGTAACACGGACGCCCTGCTCGAGCTGATTCTCACCAAGATCCGTGAAGTGACCTCCTGCGACGCCGGCTCTCTTTACCTGGTGGAAGAGAAACCGAATGGCGACAAGCACATGGTCTTCAAGCTGACGCAGAGCGACAGCCACTCCGTCCCCTTCCGCCAATTCACTCTCCCCATCGACACGAAGAGCATTGCCGGATACGCCGCCGCCACGGGCAAGATCCTGAACATCAAGGATGCGTATCGCATTCGCAACCTCCCCTTCCGCCTGAATCGCGACTTCGACCAGAAGTTCGGCTATCGGACGAAATCCATGCTGGTCGTGGCGATGAAGAACCAGAAAGACGAGGTCATTGGCGTCCTCCAGCTCATCAACGCGAAGAAGGACAGGTCCGTCAAGCTGACCTCCGCCAAAGTGGTCCACCGCGAGGTGATTCCGTTCTCCGAGCGGAGTCAGGAACTGGCGGCCTCGCTGGCAAGTCAGGCGGGCGTGGCGCTGGAAAACAACTTGCTCTATCGCGACATCCAGAACCTCTTTGAGGGTTTTGTGAAGGCGTCCGTGACGGCGATTGAGTCTCGCGATCCCACCACCTTTGGCCATTCGGAGCGCGTCGCGAAGTTGACGGTGGGCCTGGCGGAGGCCGTGGACCGATGTGACATAGGCCCCTACCGCGACATCCATTTCACCCGCCAGGATGTCCGGGAGATACGGTACGCCTCGATCCTGCACGATTTCGGGAAAGTCGGCGTGCGGGAAGAGGTTCTGGTCAAGGCCAAGAAGCTCTACCCCTCCCAGATGGACCTGATCAAGAAGCGATTTCAGTACATTCGGAAGGTCCTGGAGTTGGACGCCTACCGGAAGAAGCTCGACCACGTCCTTACGAACGGCAACCAGAACTACGAGGGCGCGTTTGCTGAGATTGACGGGCTGCAATCGAAAGAGCTCCAGCAAATGGACGACTTCTTCGCTCACATTACGCAGGCCAACGAGCCCACCGTCCTTCCGGAGAAGACCTCCGAGAAGCTGGCGGAGATCGCGGGTTGGGCGTTTCAAGATCCCTCCGGGCCCACCGAACCCCTGGTGTCTCCCGAGGAATTACGATTCCTCACCATTCCCAAGGGGAGCCTGGATCCCGAAGAACGTGTACAGATCGAATCGCACGTCATCCATAGCTTCCGCTTCCTGAGCCAAATCCCCTGGACGAAAGAGCTGAAGAACATTCCTCTCATCGCCAAGGCTCACCATGAGAAGCTCGATGGAAGCGGTTACCCTTACAAGATGAAGGCGGACCAGATTCCGTTCCAATCGAAGATGATGACCATCTCGGATATCTTCGACGCCTTGACGGCGCGCGACCGCCCCTACAAGCGTGCCGTGCCCATCGATCGAGCCCTTGATATCATCGGCCAGGAGGTGAAGTCTCAGCTTCTTGACCCGGTCCTTTTCCAACTCTTCCTGGACGCCAAGATCTTCCAGATTACCGCCAAGGATTAATCCTCTCACTTCGGCCTTGCAGTCATCCAACACCGCACGGGCTGCACGATCTCGTGCGGGAGCTACACGAAACCGTATAGCGGTTGCCGCGCCGCGGAGCGGCAGCGGACACCGTACTCGCTCGACTTGTTTGTATCTGCCTGAATCACGGCACTTTGAGGGAGAGATCGGCCTGCTCTCGGTTTGGCCCACGGCATGCCATGAAAAGGTCGCTAGTCAAATCACAAGGAGGATCGTCCTGCAATGAAGAAGCTACTCACTCTGCTGTTCACCGCTGTGCTGGCCTGCACGCTAGCCGTGCCGGTATTCGCTCAGGAAACCACAGGCAAGGAATCTTCGACTGCGGCCGAGAAGAAGGCCGAGAAGAAGGCGAAGAAGGCCGCGAAGAAATCGAAGAAGGAGTCCAAGAAGGAAATGAAAGAGGGAACGAAGTAGCAACCCTCGCCCGATGGGCGCCGGCCGGGAATTACCTTTTCCGGGCTGGAGCTTCAATTAGGAACCCCCGGGGCAGGTCCGCCGGGGGTTTTCTTTTTCCTAGCCTCGTGGGTGGTTCGTTGACCACACTCAACCCTTCCGATAGAATCGTGGAAATGGCGACTGGAGTTTTCCCGAGTTTCTGAAAGGTCGGCATTGAAACGCTTGTTGCTGAATCTCCGCCTCCGCACCCGCCTCGCTCTGATCATGTTCCTGACCATGGCGCTGACCAGCGCCATGCTGACCTGGACGCATTTGCGGCACCGGCAGCAGATCATGGCCTACGTTGCGGCGGAGACTTCCTACCTGCTCTCCATTAGCCAGCTCACCCAGACGCAGGTTCCCGGGACAGCCGACCGCGACCAGGCGCTCAATGCCTACCTGAAGGCGATGAAGGATGCCGGGTTTGCCTTGATTGAGGTCGCCACGCCGACCGGCGAAGTTGTGGCCAGCACGACCCCGGGTCAAGTAGGGAAGAAGATAAAAATTCGCAAACGCAAACTGGAAACCAAGCAGGACCCGATCCGGATTTCCGCCGAGTTGAAAGACCTTGACCCCGAATCCAACGTCGAGCAGAGACATTTCGTGATCCAGTTCCCCATCGTTCAGGGTGATAAGGTCATCGGCTACGCCCAGGTGCGCGGCGAGGCGGACGAGGTCGAGGAATTGCTACGCCGCTACTACAGGGAACGGCTCTACTGGATTCTGATCACCATGCTGGGGGCGTTGTTCGCGGTTGTGTATCTGGCCTTCCTGTTTACCAAGCCCCTTCAGCAACTGGCGGAAGGGGCCGAGCAGGTGGCCCAGGGGAACCTTTCCGTGACCCTGCCGGTTCGCGGTGCGGATGAAATGGCGCGGCTGGCAGAAACGTTCAACCGGATGGTGGAACGCCTGCGCGAGAACCGGCAACTCCAGGAGCGCTTGAACGAAGCTGAGAAGTCGTCCCTCCTCGGGCGGTTCGCCGCCACCGTGGCACACGAGGTGCGAAATTCCTTAAACTTCATCAACCTCAGCATCGATCAGATTCGGGCCAAGCATGCGGGGGGCGAGGAACGCGCCGCGCGGGAACTGCAACGGAATCTCAGGAACATCAAAGACGAGATTAGCCGCCTGAACCGGCTGGTGAACGACTTCCTCGCGGCCGGCCGTCAGGCCCCTCCGCAACTGGCGCCCTTCGATCTGCGCGCGACGCTCGAAGAAGCCATCGCCTTGGTGGATAAACAGGCCTCCCGTCAGGGGATTGCAATCCTCGCGGACGTCGCTGAGGATCTGCCCATCCTCCGGGCCGACAGCGGCCAGATGAAGACCGGCTTCCTCAATATCTTCACGAATTCCATTCAGGCCATGCCGCAGGGTGGCAAGATTGTGGTGACGGCTCGACGGCACGATTCAGGAGACGGAGAGTCCGGACTCCTTCAGATTCGATTCGCTGACACGGGCCCCGGCATTCCGGCGGAAGACCGCGAAAAGGTGTTCGCCCTCTACTACTCGACCAAGACCACCGGTTTCGGCTTGGGCTTGGCAATTACGCGAAAAATCGTCGAGGACCACGGCGGCCGAATTTTCGTGGCCGACGGCGGGCAGCTCGGCACCGACATAGTGATTGAACTTCCACTCCCCGCGGCGTCGCTCGCGCAACCGGTGGTTGCTGCCAAAACGTCTGCCGTTTAAGGACTCCCAGCCATGCCCGGTGGACCCATCCTAGTGGTTGATGACGAGGAGCGGCAGCGAGAAATCTACCGCGAGATCCTTCAGGACGAGGGCTATCCCACCGAAACCGCGCCTAGCGGGGAAGCGGCTCTCCGCCTGCTGGCCCAGGAACGGTTCGACCTCGTCTTGACCGACCTGAATCTGACCGGCATGACCGGCCTCCAGTTGCTGAGTGAGATCGTTGCGGCCGATCCCACCGTGGCCGTCGTGCTGATCACCGGATACCCCTCCATCCAGTCGGCGATCGAGGCCACCAAGCGCGGGGTTTATCAATATCTGGAAAAACCCGTCGATCGCGAACGATTGCTGGAAGTCGTCCGAGACGTTTTCCAGCAACTCGCCGCCCTCCGGCAGAGCATCCTGGGCGATTCACCGGCCACCCGGGCGATGGTGCGAATGATCTTGAAGGTTGCGCCGACGAACCACACGGTGCTGATTCTGGGGGAAAGCGGAACCGGCAAGGAGTTGGTGGCTCGCCAGATTCACAACCACAGCTCGCGCCGGGAGAATTCGTTCCTCGCCGTGAACTGCGCGGCGCTCACCGAAACCCTGCTGGAGAGCGAACTCTTCGGGCACGAGAAGGGCGCCTTCACCGATGCCCACCAGCAGAAGAAGGGCCTCTTCGAGCGCGCGCACCATTCCACCCTTTTCCTCGACGAGATCGGTGACACCAGCCTCGCCCTTCAGGCCAAAATCCTGCGCGCCCTCCAGGAACGCGAAATCCTGCGCGTGGGCGGGACCGAGGCCCTCAAGGTGGACGTGCGCATCATCGCCGCCACCAATCGCAACCTGGACCTGTTGCTGAAAGAGGGGAAGTTTCGCGAAGACCTCTATTACCGCCTTAAGGTCATTCCCATCACTTGCCCTCCGTTGCGGGAACGGAAGGAAGACATCCGGGGGCTGGCGGAGTACTTCCTGCGCCGCGCCGCGCCAGCCGCCGGGCGGAAGGTCTTGGGGATTGCCGCGGACGCGCTGAAGGCACTGGAAACTTACGCCTGGCCGGGGAATATTCGCCAATTGGAGTGGGCGATCGAGCGCGCCGTGGTGCTGGGTGAGAGCGATTGGGTGGAGGGGCGTGACCTGCCCCCGGAGGTTCTTCATCCCGTCCCTGAGCGAGTCGGATTACAGTCTGGCGTCGCCCCGGCGGCTCCTCCCTCGAGTTCCGTCCAACCCGTCATCTCCGAGCCCTCTTGGGAAGAACATGAAAAAGCGAAGATCTGCGAAGCCCTCCAGCGCACCAACTGGAACATTACCCGCGCGGCGCAGTTGCTCGGCATGACCTTTCGGACCCTCCAGTATCGAGTCGAGAAGTATTCGATCAAGAGGCCCTAGAGTTTTCTTGCGGCCTTTTCTTAAGGTGAGCCGCAGATGCTGCGCCGGGGAGGAAATGTTTTTCCCTTGCGCCGCGGGCGTTGGTTCTGCGATTTTAGGGACGGCGGGCAACGGAAGGATTTCGGCAAAAAGCTTTTGTTGCCTATGAATGATGCGCCCCGGGTTCAAGAAGCGAGGGGCATCGGCGCCGGGATTGAGAACCGCCCGCCCTCGGCGGCAGGTTGAGCGTAATGGACGAGAGCACACAATACTGGCTGGCCCTCACTCGCCTCGACGGTCTGGGCGTGCGCGGCGCGCACAAGCTGATCGAGCATTACGGCTCACCGCGCGCCGTCTACATGTCTTCCCTCACCGAACTGGAGAGTTGCGGGATCCCGGCTCATGTGGCGCAGGCGATTTTTGCCCAGACCGGCCTGAAAGAAGCCGATAAGGAAATGGCGGCGGCGGCAAAAGCCGAGTGCCAGTTGCTCGCCTACGACAACCGGGATTATCCCCCGCTCCTCCGGCAGATTCCCGACGGCCCGCTCGTGCTCTACGTTCGTGGCGATGTGAGCGTACTCTCCCGGCACGCGGTTGCCATTGTTGGGACGCGCCGCCCCTCCGCCTACGGCAGCCAGGTGGCGCACCGCCTGGCGCACGACCTCGCGGAGCGGCAAGTGGTGATTGTAAGCGGCCTGGCGCGCGGCGTAGACTCTGCCGCGCATCGCGGGGCGCTGGAAGGCAAAGGGAAAACGGTGGCTGTCCAGGGCCGGGGGATGGACGAAATCTATCCCTCGGAGAACCGCCACCTGGCAGAAAAGATCATTGAGACCGGCGCCCTCATTTCGGAGTTTCCGATTGGGACGGGCCCGAAGCCCGAGAACTTCCCGATCCGCAATCGGATCATCAGCGGCCTCTCGCTCGGCGTGGTGGTCGTCGAGGCGGCGGAGTACAGCGGCTCGCTGATTACGGCGCGCCTGGCGCTGGAACAGAATCGCGAGGTCTACGCTGTCCCGGGCAACATCACCTCCGCGCAGAGTTTCGGCCCCAACCATCTCATCAAGCAGGGAGCCAAACTCGTGGATCAATGGGTGGACGTAATCGAAGAGTTTCCCGCGGAAATCCGCGTGCAACTCCTGCCGCCCCCCGGTGCATCGGAAGGAGGGCCGCCGACTCCCGAAACCGCTTCGCTCTTCGAGCAATCGTTGACCCCGGAACAGAAGGCGGTTTTTGAGGTCTTGCGCGCCGATGAGGCTCTGTTTGTGGACGCGATCTTCGGAGCCGTGAAGCTTCCGCAGGCCCGCATTCTCCAGACGCTCCTGGAATTGGAAATGAACGGCTTAATCCGCCAGTTGCCGGGAAAGAACTTTATCCGTAAACTGTGAGAGGGCAGTTCACAGTCGACAGTTGACAGTCAAGAGGGCGTGACTGCAATCTAAAAGGCTCGGCTGTGGGTGCTAGAGGGTTTTCGCGGATTCATGCCATCCAGCTCTCGAGAGCTGGGTTCGTTAACTGTTGACTGTAAACTGTCGACTGTCGACTGTTCTTATGTCTAAATCGCTCGTTATCGTGGAATCGCCGGCCAAGGCGAAAACCATCAACAAGTACCTCGGGTCTGACTTCACGGTGAAGGCGTGCATGGGGCATGTGATGGACCTGCCGAAGAAGGACCTGGGCGTGGATTTGAAAAATGATTTCAAGCCTACCTACATCACCATCCCGGGGAAGAAAAACGTCATTCAGGAGTTGAAGGCGGCCGCCGCCAAGGTTGACGCCGTCTACCTCGCCGCCGACCCGGACCGCGAAGGCGAAGCCATCTGCGCGCACCTCCAGGAACTCCTCAACGGCAAGAAGCGCAAATTCCACCGCGTGATGTTCAACGAGATTACCAAGGACGCCATTCGCGAAGCGTTCGAGCATCCGGGTGAGATTGATTCGAAACTCGTCGACGCGCAGCAGGCGCGTAGGATTCTCGACCGCCTGGTGGGCTACCAGGTCAGCCCGCTGCTTTGGGACAAGGTGAAGCGGGGCATCTCCGCGGGCCGCGTGCAGACGGTGGCGCTGCGCATAATCGTCGAGCGCGAGCGCGAAATCCAGGCCTTCGTCAAGAAGGAATACTGGACGATCGAGGCGCACGTGGAGGGAAAAAATCCGCCCGCCTTCGACGCGCGTCTGTTCAAGTTCCAAGGTAGCGACCTGGAAATCCCAGACCAGGCCAGCTCCGACACCCACGTGGCGGCGATCAAAGCCGCGCGCTTCGTCGTGCAGTCGGTCACCACGAAGGAGAAGCGTAAGTATCCCGTCCCATCCTTTATCACCAGCAAGCTCCAGCAGGAGGCCGTCCGCAAGCTGCACTTCTCAACCAAGAAGACGATGATGCTGGCGCAGCGCCTTTACGAAGGCGTGGAGCTGGGCGAGGAAGGCGCCGTGGGTCTCATCACCTACATGCGCACGGACTCCACGCGCGTCGCCGAAAGTGCGCTGGCTGCGGCGCGTGGCTACATCGGGAAGACGTTTGGCGGCGCTTATCTCCCCGACCAGCCCATCCGCTACAAGAGCAAGAAGGACGCGCAGGACGCCCACGAAGCGATTCGCCCCACGGACGTGACGCGCACTCCGGATTCGATGCGGGCCTACCTCGGCGCGGACGAATTCAAGTTATACAAACTCATCTGGCAGCGGTTTGTCGCATCGCAGATGAACCCTGCCGTCTTCGACCAGACCACCATTGATATCGCCGCCGGTGATTACCTCTTTCGCGCCACCGGGTCGGTGGAGAAGTTCAACGGCTTCCGCGCCGTCTATGAGGAAGGCAAAGACGAGAAGGCGGAGATGCTCGAAGACGAGGAATTGAAGCACCGCCTGCCGGCCGTCGCGGAGGGAGAAACACTCAAGCTTCGCCGGCTTCTCCCCGAACAGCATTTCACCGAGCCTCCGCCACGCTTCAACGAGGCCACGCTCGTGAAGACTCTGGAGGAGAAAGGCATCGGGCGCCCTTCGACTTACGCCAACATCCTCTCCGTCATCCAGAACCGCGCTTACGTCAACAAGCTGCAGGGGCGCTTCTATCCCACCGAGCTCGGCATGGTCGTCTGCGACATGCTGGTGAAGAATTTCAGCGACATCTTCGACGTCGCCTACACGGCTCGCATGGAAGAGGAACTCGACGAGGTCGAAGAGGGCAAGCTGACCTGGACGGACGCCCTCGATGAGTTCTACAAGAAGTTCAAGAAGGATTTGCGCCAGGCCGAGCGCGAGATGGAAGACATCAAGGGCGAGGGTATCCCGACCGACGTGAAGTGCGAGAAGTGCGGGAAACCCATGAATATCCGCTTAGGGCGCAATGGCCAGTTTCTGGCCTGCACGGGCTACCCCGATTGCGATGGCACAAGCGACCTGCCACCCGACCTCGCCGCCAAGTACGGAACTTCCGGCCCGCCGGCGCCGGAAGTCGCTGAGCAGAACTGCGAGAAGTGCGGCAAACCCATGGCCGTCAAGCGCGGGCGCTTCGGATTCTTTCTGGCCTGCACGGGGTATCCGGAGTGCCGGAACACCAAAAAGATCGTCATGAAGGAAGGCGCCGCGACGGCGGTCGGCGATACTCCGCTGGAAGAGAAGTGCCCCGAGTGCGGCAATCACCTGGTTCTCAAACACGGCCGTTATGGGCTATTTACGGCGTGCAGCAATTACCCCAACTGCAAATACGTGAAGCGCCAAACGCTCGGGATCGCTTGCCCGGAGAAAGGTTGCACCGGCGAGTTGGTGGTTCGCCGGACCAAGCGCGGGAAGACTTTCTACGGTTGCAGCCGCTATCCGGAATGCAAGTTCACCGTCTGGGATAAGCCGGTCGCTGAGCCCTGCCCCAATTGCGGCTCACCGATCCTCCTCGAGAAGTACAACAAGAACGCTCCTCCCGTCCGTCACTGCCCGAACGAAGCCTGCAAATACGAACACGCGATGGCGTAAGAGCGAGTCGAGAGTTGAGAGTCGAAAGTTGAAAGTCGAGACAGAGTTGCTGGCTTTCAACTTTAGACTTTCGACTTTGAACTACTTGCTTCAGCTTTCCCAAAGACTGGAAACAGGCAGGCTGAGACCGGGGAACAGGGGTGAAGTGATTTGATCGCCAAAGCCGAGGCTCGCCGCGAGTTCGTAAGCCGATTCCTCGAGGCGAAACACCTCGACGGTTTTTCCCTCCGGATCGATTCGCCAGAATTCCGGGACACCATGAAGCGCGTACTGCTTGGGTTTGATTTCCCGGTCGAGCCGCCGCGACGAGTCGGAAAGCACCTCAACGACGAGATCGGGCGGGCCGGCCAGATTCTTCTCGCCGATGATTTGGAGCCGCGATCGCTTGACGAAGACCACATCCGGCTCAAGAACCGTTGACCCGGTGAATACGACATCAATGGGCGAAATGAAAACTTCGCCGAGCCGATGTTTGCGAACATGCTGGCGCAATTCTGCGTATAGGTTTCCAGCTATTCTCTGATGCAGCGGAATGGGTGCGGGCGTCACAAAGAGATCTCCATCGACGATTTCGTAGCGGTTCCGGTCGGGCGGGAAATGCTGCAAGTCCTCGTAGGTGAACTTCGTGGAGATGCGCATACGCGGATTATAGCACTGCGCTTTTCTCGGAATCATTAGAATCGGCTCGCGGTTCGGCCGACACCTGCCTGCTATAATGCTCACGGAAAGAGGCTGGAATGGAACGTGTTGTTATTGCCGGAGGTGGGTTGGCGGGCAGCGAAGCGGCTTGGCAGCTCGCCGAGCGGGGCGTACCCGTCACGCTCTACGAGATGCGGCCGTCGCGTTCGACACCGGCGCACAAGACCGGGAATCTTGCGGAGCTTGTCTGCAGCAACTCGCTGAAGTCCAACGCCACAGGCTCAGCCTCGGGGCTTTTGAAGGAAGAGTTGCGCCGGGCGGGATCGCTGCTCCTGAGGCTGGCGGATGCCAATGCCGTTCCGGGCGGCACGGCGCTGGCGATTGATCGCGAGCGCTTTGGAGAAGCCGTAACCGCCGCGATCGAGCGCCATCCGCTGATCCAATTGCGACGCGAGGCACTGAGCGAAATCCCCGGCGCGGGTTTGGTCCTCATCGCCACAGGGCCGCTGACGTCGGACGCGCTGGCCGCGCGGCTGCAAGCGGTCACGGGTTCCGAGAATCTTTCCTTCTACGATTCCATCAGCCCCATCGTGGATGCGGAGACCATCAATATGGAGCGCGTCTTCCGCGCCTCGCGCTACGGCAAAGGTGGCGAGGATTACCTGAACTGTCCGATGTCGGAAGAAGAATATCGCAGCTTCTACGAAACACTGACCGCCGCGGAGACGGTTCAGGCCCACGAGTTCGAGGACGCGAACTATTTCGAATCTTGTCTCCCCATCGAGGAGTTGGCGCGACGCGGCTACGATACGCTGCGCTTCGGGCCGATGAAACCTGTCGGGCTCGTCGATCCTAGTACCGGGAAGCGGCCCTTCGCCGTGGTGCAGCTTCGAGCGGAGAACCTGCGCTATTCCAGCTACAACCTGGTGGGCTTTCAGAACCATTTGAAGTTTCCAGAGCAGAAAAGAATTCTGCGGATGATTCCCGGCCTGGAAAACGCCGAGCTCTTGCGCTTCGGCCAGATCCATCGCAACACTTACATCAACGCGCCGGCGCTGCTCGCTCCGGATCTCAGCCTGCGCCCTGCGCCGGGAGTTTTCATCGCCGGCCAGCTTTCTGGAGTCGAAGGTTACGTAGAATGCATCGCCTCAGGGCTGCTGGCGGGTTTAGCGATGGCGCACCGTGCAAGGGACGAACCCTTCGTTCCGCCCCCACGCACGACGGCGTTGGGTTCACTCGTTCACTACATCACTCACGCTGATGCGCGGGACTATCAGCCGGCGAATATTTCCTTCGACCTGCTGCCGCCCATCGAAGGGTTAGCGCGGGCCGTCGCGCGCGACCGCCAGGCCCGGCGCAGGCTCCAGTGTGAACGTGCGCTGGCAGACCTGGCTCACTGGCTGGATAGTTTGAGTAATGGCTCTCCAGGTCAGCCGAGGGAAAAGGTTCTGTTAACTGAGAACTGACAACTGACCACTGACAACTGCCCTATGGATGAATTGATTGCTCGCTACATCCGGTATCTCCAGTACGAACGCAACGCCTCGCCGCATACGGTGCGGAATTACCGCAGCGACCTCTTGCAGTTTCGTGATTTCCTAGCGCAGGGTCAGCCGGGCGAGAAGGTCAGTCTGAAATCCGTTGACGCGCTTCGCATTCGCGGCTTTCTCGCGCTCCTATTTGAAAAAGAAAAGAAGAAAACATCGATCGCCCGCAAGTTGGCGGCGGTGCGCGCTTTTTTCAAATTCCTCAGCCGCGAGCACGCTGTTTCAAAAGATCCCGCCGCCAGTGTCTCCACGCCCAAGCTGGCGCGCACGCTGCCCC
>CAZTHM010000031.1:0-16420 GCA_964613505.1 uncultured Acidobacteriota bacterium
GCTTTTTCAGGTTACAGGCTAGGGCACAGGTTAAAGGGAACAGGGTACAGCCGGAAAAAGCTCCCGACCAGCGCTACTCCATAAGGCGTATTCGCAACCAGGTTAGCATCTTGCTGATCTCCGTGATCAGGCTGAGCGCAGGCGCCGCTTCTTCTTCCCGGATGTACCCCAGCCGAACGGCGAGCATCACATAGGTCTCCACCTCCATCAATGAACCCTTGGCAATAGCAGTGAAGTTTGCAAAGTCCCTTCTGCTGGAGCGCGCGTGGCCTTCGGCGATATTCGCGGGGACCGACGCCGCCGCGCGAGTGGCCTGTGCGACTAGGCGATACGCTCTCATTGGCAGGAAAGCGCTTTGCAAGCCGATAAATCAAAACCGCCAAATCCATCGCCTTCTGCCAGACGATCAAATCCCTATGTGATTCCACCTTTGCCATTTTCCATCTCCTGTCAATGAAACTAAGGAGGCACTTTGCTTTTTTGTTCCCTGTACCCTCCGGCCTGTAACCTGTCCCCTGTACCCTCCGGCCTGTAACCTGTCCCCTGTAACCTGTAACCTCGTCCCCTACTTCCCACTTCCGACTTCCTACTTCCTTTCTTGAATTCTCAGCCAAACGTTCAGCCCCGGCGTCTCGAAGTTGTAGGGCTTGCCGAGGATATCGAGTGTCCCGTTGCCGTCGAGGTCGGCGACTTTTGACTCGTGCAGGTCGTAGCCGCGGTCGACGATCGTGGTGGTGAAGTTGCCGTTCCCGTCCCCGTAAAGGATGTAGATTTTCGATTCGGGATTGCCACCGTCCAGGCGCATCTCCGCGCAGAAGATATCGAGATACCCGTCGCCGTCGAAATCCGCAAGTTGCAGGCTGTGTCCGCTCGTCACGTCGAGCAGCTTGTGCGCGACCCACGTGCCCTTAACCCATTCGTACCAGTGGAGCGGCCCTTCGCCGTCGCCGACCACCAGGACCACTTCCGGGCGACCGCCTTTTCTCAATTGCCCGGCGGCCGAGCGCGAAAAGGCGTAATTCGCGTCGATGATGTTCACGGCGAATTCCGTTCCCTCGAGGTGCTTGAACCAGCGGCCGCCCCCCACAATGTCGAGCTTGCCGTCGCCGTCGATGTCGGCCTTCGCCAAGCCCTCGTGCTCGTTCACAGATTTGAATGCCGCGGGCTTGCCGCGCTGTTCGGGTTCGCTGTCGGCGCTGTAGGAATAGATTTCGGTCAGCGGCCAGAGCTCGGTCCGGCGTGGGTCGGCGGGAATCTTCGCCATCATGAGCGCGCGCGCTTCCTGGTTCCAGAAGACCAGTTCCTCTTTCCCGTCACCGTCGAAGTCGCCGAAGATTTCGTCATGATGCTTGGGCGCGCCGGAATTCTTGATGAGGTGCCGCTTCCATGGAACAGTCGGGTCATAGTTAGGATACGGATTTTCCCACCACCAGACTTGGTTCGATTTCCAGTCGCCGCCGAAGACGATATCGAGGTCCCCGTCGCCGTCGATATCCGCGACCGCGCCGCCCGCTTCGATGTGGAGCGGATTCGGTTCGATCACGTACCTCGTCCATCCGCTCTTGCCGCGCCGATACCAGACCACCGAGGGCGCCGCGGTGCGCTCGGTGAGCACGAAATTGTTCACGCCGTCCTTGTCCACGTCGAGTATCAAGCTCGCGGTCTGCTCCGTGCCGGTCCAGGGCACGGGAAGATCGCTCGCCTTCGTCGAAAGATGTTTCCATTTGAGGTCCCGGCCTCGCGGCGCCGCGTTCTGGGAAACCACTCCGAGCACAGCTGCCGTCGCGATCGTCGCGAGCAAAATCCTCCTGAGCATCGCTGTGTCCTCCTGGGGAATTCGGCCTCGAAGATTACGCTTCTCAGCAGCAAATGCAACGATAGCGCAGAACTAGCGGTCGATCTTTATTCCCTCGAACTTGCCACGCACGAAGGGTTCTGTCCTTCATCCTTCATCCTTCGTCCCTATTTCCTACTCTCTACTTCCCACTTCCGCCCTTCCGCCTGGCCGATGATACAATTCACATTTGAGCGCCAAACGAGGGAGGCCCCATGAAAGTCGTTGACCCCGTCTGCAAAATGACGATTGATTCCGAGAAGGCCGTCGCGACGAGCGAATACAAAGGCCAGACGATCTTTTTCTGCGCCAAGGGCTGCAAGGTCGCGTTTGATAGGAACCCGGAAAAGCACTTCGGGAAAAGCGGTTGAGAGTTCAGGGTTGAGAGTCAAGAGTTAAGCGCTGAAGCGGTTTGACCTTTCTACTCTCAACTCTCGACACTTAACTGGACGTTACGCGTGAATCACCGCAAGATTCTCCTTCACCTGTTTCTCATCCACCATGTTCGAAATCACGGCGGAGAGGTGCGGGTTGTTCAGGGCGAAGCGGTAAGCTTTCTGGTAGAGGTTCAGGTCACCGGACACGGTCTGGTGGAGGAGCGCGGCGCGCTCGGGGATGGGCTGCGTCGAGCGGTCGGGCGCGAAGACGGCCTGCGCGTTCTTCATGGCGATGACGCCGAAGTCGCGCTCGTGCGCTTCCTCGATGGCCGGCCTTACGTATTCCCAATTCATGATGTTGCACGCCACCATGGCCATCGAGTAGACGCCACCCGCCATCGCGCCGCGCAGCACGCCCGCCGGATCGTTGTGTGCTGAAACGCCCAGGAAGCGGACTTTGCCTCCTTTTTTCAGCCGCTCGAAGGCCTCGAAGACTTCGGGAATCTTCGTTTCCGCTTCCGAGGCCGCTCCGTGCGGGCACATCATCAAGTCCACGTGGTCGGTGCCGAGCCGCTTCAAACTTCCCTCGATTGAACGGATGATGGTCTCTACGTAAGTCGTGCGCCGGTCGATCTTCGCGCCGTACTTCTTCTCCATGACGTTACTGAACGCCGCCTCCTCGACTTGACGAATCTGGCCATTGAAGTAGTTGCCGAAATAGTTGGGGACGAGGACGCGGCGCCGCTCGATGTCCTCGCTCACCTCGCGCAGGATGGCTGCCTGCTCGCTCGCGCCGAGGCCTTCGAAAATCTTCCGATAGGCTTCGTAGCGCGAGCCGGTAAACGGGCTGACCTTGGTATTGAGGAAGACGCGGTCGCGCTTCGAGCCCTGAATCACCCCGGCGTAACCCATCTCGCTCTGGCCGTCGCCATAAGCGGGCGCGGTGTCGAGATAGTTCAAGCCCATGTCGATGGCGAGCTCGACGTGGCGGTTGTTAGTGGGAGAGATGGGATCGCCGCCGCAAACGACTTCCGAAATCATGAAGCCCGTCCGCCCCAGCCGCCGATAACGCATTTCAGCCTGCTTATTGCGCCATTCGCCTTCCGGCGTGAGCACCGCGGCCCGCCCCGGCACCGCAAAGCTCTCGCTGGCGACGCCGCCCAACGCGGCTCCGCCCACCATCAAGGCCGAATGCCGGAGGAATTCCCGGCGCGGAATGCGTTGGCTCATTGTTGTTCTCCTGCCCTGATAAGGTAATGGGATTGTACTACGGCGGGTTAAACAACAGTCACTTTAAGAGCCTGCTGGCCGTACTGCTCGAACCCCTTGACCGAGAGCCGGTGCCGGGCGCTCATCTTGTTCATCCAGCCGTTGACAAAGGCGTATTCCACCAGGCCGATTGCGCCCCCCACGGCTCCGATAATGAAGACGCGCCGCTCCATGTCCTGCCTATGAGATGCAACAACGACGGCCGGGGTCACAACCAGGAAAGTCGAAACTGGAAATTCGAAACTCGTCCCCATCATCGAATTTGGGTATAGTGAAAGTGGCTGGGAATCAGGGACAGAAACTTTGGATGGGGCGTGCGAGTGCCTGAAGAATCGAGTGTCGTCCGCCGACGTCAGTTCTGCGCGCGCTGCGGACAATTGATGTTTGAATACCATTCTTCACCCGATGGGCACTTCGGGCTAGTGGATGACGTGCGCAAATCCGCTGCGGATGGCGGCGATGAACTGCATTGCCCGACCTGCGGCGCGCGCTACCGGCTGCTCGACCGGCTGGATTCCGTGGGCCGGCCCGTGGTGAGAGCGTAGCAACGAGCCGCCAGCGGGCCATCGGCAAAAAGCAGCCTATACAAACGCGATGACCACTCAGAGCTTCTCATTATCTCCACAGAACGCGCTTGACTACCTTGCCAGGCAGGGGCTCGCGGGCCGCATGCAGGAAGTTTCCGTCCGCGAGTTGGGCGGTGGCGTCTCAAACATCGTGCTAATGCTCGAGTGGCCCGACCGTCGCTGGGTCATCAAGCAGTCGCTGGAAAAACTGCGCGTGCAAGACGACTGGCGCTCCGAACGCAGCCGCATTTATCGCGAGGCGGAATCGATTCAGGCGCTGCGGCCGATGCTGGGCGAGGCGGCGCTGCCGGAAGTTATTTTTGTCGACCGCGAGAGTTTTTTGTTTGTCATGACGGCCGCGCCGGCCGGGTCGGTTTCCTGGAAAGAGTCACTGCTCGCCGGACAGGTAGACCTCGCTGTGGCGCAGCAGGCGGGAACACTTCTGGCAAGGATGATCAACGCCTCGCAGGCGGACGCGGCGCTGCGAGAAAAGTTTGAGGACCGCACTGTCTTCGACCAGCTTCGCGTCGATCCCTACTATCGCACCACGGCGAAGCGCCACCCCGACGTCCGCGCGCCGCTCGTGCAATTGATGGCGAATTCGTGGAACGTCCAGACGGCGCTCGTCCATGGCGACTACAGCCCCAAAAACATGCTGGTGAGCGAGGGGAATATCTTCTTGATTGATTTCGAGGTCATCCATTGGGGCGATCCGGCCTTTGACGCCGCGTTTCTCTTGAACCATCTTTTCCTCAAAGCCCTTCACCAGCCGGAATTCGCCGCGCAATACTTCAGCGCCGCGCGGGAATTCTGGAAGGCCCTCGGAGCAGAGCTTCAGGGCGGCGTATCACGCGGCTTTGAGGCGTTGACGATTCGCCACCTTGGCGCGCTGATGCTGGCGCGCATCGACGGTAAATCGCCCGTCGAGTACATCCGCGACGAGTCCACCAAGGAAAAGGTTCGCACGACAGCAAAACAAATCCTGCGTGGTCAACCACAGAGACTCGATGATGTCGTTGAGGTGGTTCGATTGAACACGCATGAAAACTGAATAGGTCTCCGAACTTGGCCCGTATCTCTTTCATCCGTCCTCGTGAAATTTTGGATTCGCGCGGAAATCCGACCGTGGAGGTCGATGTCTTTCTGGACGATGGCGCGTATGGGCGGGCCAGTGTCCCTTCCGGTGCCTCGACGGGCAAGGCGGAGGTGCTCGAATTGCGCGATGGCGACCCGCGGCGCTATCACGGCCGCGGGGTGCTCAGAGCGGTCGAGAATATTCATCACGTCATCGCGCCTGTGGTGCGCGGAATGGAAGCCAGCGACCAAGCGGCCATCGACGCTCGCTTGTGCGCGCTCGACGGCACCCCCAACAAAAGCCGGCTGGGGGCAAACGCTATCCTGGGCGTGTCGCTGGCGGTGGCGCGCGCCGCGTCGGCTTCGGCGGGCGTGCCGCTCTACCAATACCTGGGCGGCGCGAGCGCGGCCACGCTCCCCGTCCCGATGGTCAATATCCTGAGCGGGCGGACGCACGGCGGCAGCATCGACTTCCAGGACTTCATGGTGATTCCGCTTCGCGCGCAGCGTTATTCGGAGGCGCTCGAAGATGTCGGGGCGGTTTACCGTGCCACGAAAGATGTCTTGAAAGCGCGAGGCGCGTATCAGGCTGGAGTCGCCGAAGAAGGCGGTTACGCAGCGATGCTGGAATCGAACGAAGCGGGATTCGAGGTGATGGTGGAAGCTTTCGAGCGTGCCGGGCTCCGGCCGGGCAAGGACGCGGCGATCAGTCTCGACGTGGCGGCGAGCCATTTCTGGCAGGGCGGGCGCTACGTGCTCGCCGCCGAACAACAGAACCTGACCGCGGCAGAGCTTACTTCGCGCCTGGAAGCGTGGGCCGCCAAGTACCCGCTCCTCTCGATCGAAGACGGCTTGGGCGAGGATGACTGGGGCGGCTGGAAGATTCTGACGAAGCAGCTTGGCGCGCGCTGTCAGCTCGTCGGCGACGACCTGTTCACGACCAATCCCGAACGCGTGCGGAAAGGCATCGAGCTGGGCGCGGCCAACGCTGTGCTGGTGAAAATGAATCAAATCGGTACGCTCAGCGAAACCCTGGAAGTTGTGAAGCTGGCGAAGCAGGCGGGCTACCGTATTGTGATCAGCGCGCGTTCCGGCGAAACCGAAGACGATTCCATCGCTGACCTCGCGGTCGCGACCGGCGCGGGCCAGATTAAGATCGGTTCCGTAGCCTGCTCCGAGCGCATGGCGAAATACAATCGGTTGCTGCGAATCGAGGAGGAACTTGGCGCCCGCGCGGTCTACGGCGGAGCCGAAATCTTCTCAGATCGTTCTTCGCTTCACTAACGATTGCTCTTTCGCCACCTTAAATGCCATGAGTGCCAGGACTGTGCCATAATAGTTTCGATCCCATTAAGCAAGCGGCAGTACGGTCCGTTCGGGGCTGGACCGGAAAATACAAACGCCGACGGTTAATTCACCTTAGAGGAGCGTATCAACATGCCAGTTCGCACATCCGAAGCCGAATGGAAAGGCAATCTTCTTCAGGGCCAGGGCACAATGAAGCTGGGGAGCGGTGCATTTGAGGGCAAGTATTCTTTTCCCTCGCGATTCGAAAGCGGTCAGGGAACCAATCCCGAGGAATTGATAGGCGCGGCACACGCCGGCTGTTTTTCAATGGCGCTTTCATTCATCCTGGGAAATGCCGGCTTCAATCCCACACGCGTGCATACGACGGCGCGCGTCCACCTCGAGAAAGTCGGGGAAGGATTCTCGATTACGAAGATTGAGCTCGAGACCGAAGCGCAGATTCCGGGAATCGACGACCAGACTTTCCAGGGGCACGCCGAGGCCGCCAAGAAAGGCTGCCCGGTGTCCAAAGCGCTGACCGGCACGGAGATCACTCTCAAGGCGAAACTTGAGTAGAGGCACCCCTCGTGGGTGCTCCTGGGCGGGTACAAGACCCGCCCCTACCTTAACCCGGGAGGATCGTCGATGAAACGTCGCTCTTTCCTGAAAAACGCCGCGCTGGGTGGGGCTGCACTTGCGGCTCCGGCCGCCGCTTCCACGCCGAACTCTCCCTCGCCCATGAAGATCACGCGCGTACGCTACTACCACAACTCCGCCACGCGACCGATGATCAATCAAAGCTCCCACATCGTCACGGTTGAGACCGACGCGGGGATCACCGGCATCGGCGAAGGCGGCGCGAAGGACTTGGTCGAGCAATGCGCGGCGATGATTATCGGTGAAGACCCGTCGCGCATCGAGCACCTCTGGCAGATGATGTTCCGCGGCTACTTCTATCCCCCAGGGCGCGAGAAGGTGCACGCCCTGGGCGCGATCGACTTGGCGCTCTGGGACATCAAAGGCAAGGCGCTCGGCGTGCCGGTTTACGAGCTGCTCGGCGGGCTCGCGCGCGATCACATCGAGAGCTACTCCACGGGTTTTCCCTGGAAAGGCGGCCTGAAGGAAACCGCGCGCGCCTGCGTCGAGGCGGGCTTCCGCGCCTTCCGTCATGGGGTGGCTGATCCGCCGGATCGCGCGACATTCAATTCCCAGCAGATGGTGCGGAAGAGTTACGAAGAATGCGTCCAGATCCGCGAAGGTGTGGGCAAGGACGGAGATTGGGCCATCGACTATCACACCCGGCTCGATATGTCGGACGCCATTCGTCTGAGCACCCTCCTCGAGCCGCTCGAACCGTACTTCTGTGAAGACCTGGTGCGCTCGGAGAATCCCGGTGTGTATCGCGAACTCCGAAAGCAAGTCAAGGTTCCGATTGCCGTGGGCGAGCACTTCGGCGCACGCTGGGATACGAACGAACTCATCGAGCAGCGCTTGATTGACTACTCGCGAGTCAGCATTCCGAACGTCGGCGGGATCACCGAATACATGAAAATCGCCGCGCTGTGTGAAACGCACTATGTCGGCCTGATTCCACATTTCACCGGGCCACTTTCGGAGGCAGCGCTGGTTCACGCCTGCGGTGTGTTTTCAGGGCCGGTGCTGATGGAAATGCTCGGCGACGGCACCGCCAAGATTCCCCACTTGCCCGAGTGCTACGACTTCCGCAACGGCAAGATGTGGCCGAACCGACGTCTCGGATTGGGCGTCACTCTTGATACCAAGCCGCTGCAACTCGTCGCGGAAATCACTGAGCGCTCTCGGCCGATTCCCATGTACCACCGCCCGGACGGGTCAATCACAAACTGGTGACAAGGGTGAAGCCTCGGAGCTTTTTCCTTCGGCGATTGGAAACGCGCCGCGAACTGTCACGCGTTTTACCTGCAATGGGAATCCGGGAAGAACAAATGTAGAATCTTAGTGGTTGGGTTCTGAGGGAGGCGCTCACCAACCTCCTGAGAGTCTCTGCGATGGGAGAGAGAAACCTGAGGAACGAAATGCGATGATAAGAGTTAGCAGGAGAGATGCGGGTAGGAAATACACTGCACGGGCGATTCTGGCTTGTCTGGTTGCGGTGTCGGCCACGGCGCTGGCTGCCGAAAATCTGAACTTCAAGCCGGGATGGAACATGTTCTCCCACGACCAGGACATTCAATTGGGTCGGGAAGGTGTCGTGGAAGTCGAGAAGCAGATGCCCCTGGTCAAGAATGTTGCGGTGGAGCACTACGTCAATAACCTCGGGCGGCGGCTCGTGGGTTTTGCGCCGGGGAATACCGACTACCCGTGGACATTCAAGGTGGTGGACAGCAAGGACATCAACGCGTTTGCGTTGCCAGGCGGTTTCATTTATATCAACCGCGGTGTTCTCGAGGTCGCCGATAACGAAGCGCAAGTGGCCGGAGTGATCGCTCACGAAATCGGCCACGCGGTAATGCGCCACGGAACGCACCAAGCCTCGCAAGCGATGCTCGCCCAGATGCCCCTCGCCATCCTGGGGAGTGTTTTGGGCCAGAGCGGAAGCCTTATGGGTCAGCTTGCCCAGGCCGGCATCAGCTTCGGCGTTGGATCGCTAATGTTAAAGAATTCGCGGGGCGCAGAGACCCAGGCCGATCAAATGGGAACATACATCCTCTACCACGCCAACTACGACCCTTACGCCATGGCGCAGTTCTTCGAAATCATCGGGAAGAAATACCCTCAGCCGGGTCTGCAATTCTTCTCTGACCATCCCAATCCCGGCAACCGAATTAAAAACGTCGACGCGCTCATCCCGCAACTTGGCCCGGCGAAAAAAGGGAGCACCGACAGCCCCGAGTTTCAGGCCACCAAGAAGCGGGCGCTTGCGCTGCCGCCTCCGCCGAAGGGGAAACCTGCTGGCGGCCAGCCCGCGCCGAAAGCACCTCCTGCTCCTCCCGCGCCCTCCACTCGAATGGTGAAGTACCGCGGGCAGGCGTTTGCCATCGCCTACCCCGACAACTGGCAGGCACAGGAGGGCATTGGTGGCGTGACCCTCACCCCACCGGGCGGAATCCTGTCCGACGCCCAGGGTGGGTCCGCGCAAGCCTACGGCGCGATGGTCAACCTTCACACACCATCCAGAAAAGGCTGGGGGTTGGTGGACGCCACGCAGGAATTGATCGAATCGCTGCGCAAGTCCAATCCCAATCTGCGCGTCGTGGACCAAACCTCCATCAGGGTTCGCGGGCGGGCGGCGCTTTCCACGCGCCTTGAGAACGACTCCCCGCTGGAAGGACAAAAAGAGGCGGACCACCTCATCACGGTGCGGGGGCGCAAGGCCATGACGGTCGTGCTTTTCGTCGCACCCCGAACCGCATTGGAATCTTATCAGCCGACGTTCGACGCCATGCTGCGAAGTCTGACGTTGCGCTGAATCTGCGTTCTGTCATCGGATCGTCTGATATTCCTCATGTGAGCCAATCGAAGCGGATTCCCAGGGACAAAACCCTCTTCAGGTTGACAAGCCGTTTTGTCCGGCGCATCCACAGCCCCAAAGCAGCCCGAGTGAATTCGCAAGGCCGGTCGTGCGCCGTTTGCCGCAGAGCCGATTCGGCTGCAGGCTTCCCCACGAAGATCTCCCGGTGCTGCAAGTGCATTAGGTTGAGGGCTTCACGGCGGCAACGCCGGACCGAGGACCCGCCGCGCCGAATTGGCACGCTCCCTGCATATGGAAGCTCGCGGAAATGTGTGCTTTCAGCCCATCGACTCACATCCCCGGTCTTTCGAGTTCCGTCATTCGCGAACGCTGGCGAGGATTGCTTGAGCGCGCCTACGCCTCGGGCCAGGTGACGCACGGGGAAATCGAGCGGGGCGTCAACGTCGCCATCGCCGCTCCATCCTGGCCCGTAGCGGGGGCACATGAAATAACCGAGGGGAATGTCCCCGCCGCGTTCTCTCAGGTTCCAGGATTGGCGCGCGGTTTCCGTCTGCGATTCGACAAAGTGCAACTCTACGGGCTCGCGCTCGGGAAGGACTATGCCCAATGGCTCGGGAGGTTCAGGTCCGACGTCGTTTCCGGTAGGACCGATGTCGCGGTCTTTGTGGACCTCGCTTATCTGGAAGCGGCGCTCCTCGACCAGCTTTATCAGTTTGAAGTGTTGGTGGATTTCCGGGTCCCGCTGGTGCTCTTCACTCGGGGTGGGCTGGTCGATTCTGCAAATGTTCTGGAAGCAGCTGCCATCATGGTCTTTGAAGGCCGGTCACTACTGGACGCGGCGGCGCGGCTGGCGCGCGATACGCTCAGCCACTTGGAAGCTTTCGCAACGGCGTTCTGGAAACTCTCGCGCCTCTACGGCGACTTTCGCTGGCGGATTGAACAGAACAATTTCGTGATGGAAGTTCCCGGAAAGAACTTGAAGCTGGCTTTGCACTATTGGGATTTGCGTGCAGCTGGAGGTCGCGCCCTCGAAGGCTGGCAGAAGCAGATCGAAGCCCTGCGGCGCGATGCCCCGCCCCTTTCGGGGAGTGGACCTAAGTCCTACGCCGCCTGAAGTAGCGCCGCTCTTCAGAGCGGCATTGCAGGTGCTGTTGCGCCGCTCGATGCCAGCCCCGGATTGCCGGGGAGCGGCGAAATCGCCGATGCCAATCGTCGCCGGTCATAGGCCGGCGCTACAGAAACGGCGTTCGCCAACGCTCCGAACTGGAGGGAACCATGTTGTACCGAGTCAAATCCCGAAAGCCCCTGCGGGAAGTGGCAAGCGGGCTGGAAGCCGCGGCGCAACGACACAAGTTCGGCGTCATCGCCGTCCATGACCTGAAGGCTAAGATGCACGAGAAGGGAGTCGACTTTGACCGTGAATGCCTGATCTATGAGGTCTGCAATCCCCACCAGGCCAAGAAGGTCTTGGAAGCCAATGCCGAGGTTTCGACAGTGCTTCCCTGCCGCATTTCGGTCTATAGCGAAGGCGCAGGCCTCACCCTCGCCACGCTTCGCCCCACCGCCTTGATTGACCTCTTCAAAACTCCCGCCCTGCGCGCCGTCGCTCAGGATGTCGAAGAAGCTGTCATCCAAATGATGAACGAAGCGGCGTGACGCCGATTTGGGATTTTTGATTTTGGATTGGCAATGCCAACGTCCACACCCTCGTAGAAACGCTCCACCGGAGCGTTTCTACGGCTGACGTAGGGGCGGGACTTGCCCCCGCCCAGGTCATTCCCGTGCCCGCGGGGGGGATTCCCGCTTACGTGGGAACGACACATTCTGCACGGGAATGACGGTGTGGCGCGTGGATTCCCGCTCCCCGTTTGCACGGGGACAAGCCGCGCGGGAATGACGAGGGCTAACAACTCTCGGCGGTCCCCGCCCGGCGGGGCAGGCGCCGACCGCCGCTCCAGCGGGCTGCGGCGCCTGCTTCGAATCTAGTGGATTGCGTGGAATGCGATGGGCGGCAGAGCCTTTTTGGGGGAGGGCTGGGCGCGGGCATCGATTTCTTTCCGCTGCATCACATTGCTCGCTGCGCAGCGAACGACGTGGGCGAGATCGGAGGGTTCGAAAGGCGGGGTGATAAAGTCGAACGCTCCCTGCTCGATGGTTTGGACGTACAACGGGATATCCACCAGCCGTGACACGACGATGACGTTGACGGGCGCGCGCGCGCCTTGCGCCAGCCGGACAACCTCGGACCAATCACCGTCCGCAAGCTGAGTGTCGGTAAACACCAGGTCCGGCGGCTTGGGTCCAGAAATGATACGGCGGGCCTCGGCGCAGGTTCGCGCCTGACGGAGCTTCACTCCCGGAACCTGAAGAGCCGCCTTCAGCAGGCGCAACGGATCCGCTTGATCGTAGAGGAGCAGAGCCGAGATTTCCTTTGACATGGGTTTTTCCTTGGCATTTGACCGAGGCTCACCCCGCCGATTAAGAGGCTGCGGGGAATCAAATTTACTGCTTCAATTGAACGAGGAGAGTTTTCTTCTCGTCCAGCAACTCGATCTTGTCCTCTCGGGCCAGCCAGCCCAGGGCCATGCTGAGCAGCTCGCCCTTCGAGTTCAGCTTCTTCTTGAGCTGGGCCGCAGTTAGGGGCCCTTCGCTGGCCAATAGTTTCCAAACTTGCCCGGCTGTTTCACCAACTTGTCCGATAACTGGCATGATTCGGGTTCTCCTTTGTTTAATCGGCCGAGCCCCAGAGACACTTTAGGGGGCTCCGGAGGTTTTTTCTGACAATCCACCCGGATCTCAGAGGGTTTTTACAGCCCCTGAACACTTAGGGGTTAACTTTGGCGTGATCCCGAAAAGGAGTTGCGTGCTCCGTGTGAGTTGAACTTCGGGGACCACCTGCAGAAGGTGCCGATCGCGGTCGACTCTTGTACTTTGATTTCTCTGCCATTCCAGAATACGCGAGGGAGGAGATTTAGGGAAGGAATTAATTCTTATCGGTTGGATAAGCCACGGAAAGAACGCGTCCGGGTGCGGGTGCAGCCGCGCCGCGGGCCGCAACCAGCTTCTGCGCCACAACACTACGGCTTGCGCTGGCGGAGCTGTTGCGCCAGGTCGAGAACTCCGTAAACCACCAAGCAAAACCAGAGATCCACCAAAACCCCCAGGTCGAGACGCATCGGCTGGTGACGCGCGGCGGTGGGAAGATACGGAGCCAAGGAAAAGTAGAGGCCGTTCCCGAGCAAAACAGCGAGCAGAGATTTTATCCAGCGCTGGGCGGTTGCGCTCATGCCTTCCGGGGGTCAAGCGGATATAATGTGCGTCCGATGTCAGCCCCCGCGCTCCAGCTCACCTCCGAGGTCAAATACCTGAAGGGCGTTGGCCCGATGCGGGCTGAACTCCTCGCTTCGCGGGGAATCAAAACCGTCGAAGACCTCCTTTACTATACCCCATTCCGCTACGAAGACCGCACGCGCGTGACGCGTATCCGCGACCTGGTCCCCGGGCAGGCGACGACCGTGTTCGCCCAAGTGCTGACCTCGGGGCTGATGCGCACGCGCAAGAGGGGAATTTACATCTACGATCTGGCCGCCCGCGACGAGAGCGGCATGCTGCGCTGCAAGTGGTTCAACGCGGCTTATCTCGAAAAGCATAAAACCTTCCGGCCCGGGCAGCGCGTCTTTTTCTATGGCAGAGTCGAACACGACCCGTACGGCACGGGAAACCTTCAGATGGTTCAGCCGCAATTCGAAATTCTGCCGGAAGCCGAAGAGGGCGGGGAATCGCTGGAAGTCAATCGCGTCGTGCCGATCTACGAAGGGATTGGAGCGCTCAGCTCGCGTGTGCTGCGCCGACTGATGGCCGCGGCTGTGGCCGCAATGACCGAAGATTTGGCCGACCATCTTCCCGCGAGCGTGCGGCAGAAGAATCGCCTCGTCGAGCGCGCCCCGGCCATCCGCGAAACTCACTTTCCGGATGACAAGGCGCCGATCGAAGAGCTCGCAAACTTCCGGACGCCTGCGCAGGTGCGGCTCATCTTCGAAGAATTCTTCAGCGTGGGCGCCGGCTTGGCGCTCAAGCGGCGCAAGGCGAAAGCGGCGACAGGAATCGAATTCAAAATCACCGAGGTTGTGCGCGAGTCCATTAAGAAGATTCTGCCCTTCCATCCCACCGGCGCGCAGAAGCGCGTCCTCAAGGAAATCGCCGACGACATGCGCTCGCCGCGGCCCATGAATCGCCTGCTGCAAGGCGATGTGGGCTCGGGCAAGACCATCGTCGCGGTCCAGGCCGCCTTGATCGCCCTGGAGAACGGCTACCAGGTGGCGCTGATGGCGCCCACGGAAATTCTCGCCACGCAGCACTATCTCTACATCAAGGACCTCCTCGCGCCGCTGCCCTGCAAGATTGACCTGCTCATCAGCGCGCGCAAGTCCGGCGAGAAGGCGGAACTGAAGCGCCGCATCGCCGACGGCAGCATCAACCTCCTCGTGGGCACGCACGCGCTGATCGAAGAGGACGTGGAGTTCGCGAAACTCGGCCTAGTGATCATCGATGAGCAGCACCGCTTCGGCGTGATGCAGCGCTTCCAGCTCATCCGCAAGGGGCCGACGCCCGACGTTCTGGTGATGACCGCTACGCCCATTCCGCGCACGCTGGCGCTGACGCTTTACGGGGACCTCGATTTCTCCGTGATCGACGAACTCCCGCCCCACCGCACGCCCATCGAGACACGATTGGTGAAAGAGAAGGATCGCGAGCGCGCTTTCGAATTCGTTCGCGCCAAAGTAAAGAGCGGCGGACAGGCTTACGCCGTCTATCCCGTCATCGAAGAAGGCGGCAAGCTCGATCTCAAGCCGGCGGTGCGAATGTACGAGCACCTCTCGCAAAACGTTTATTCAGAATTCAAAGTCGGCCTGCTGCACGGCCGCCTGCCCAGCGAGGAGAAAGAAGGAGTGATGCAGAGCTTCAAGCGGGGCGAGGTGCAGATTTTGGTTTCAACCACCGTCGTCGAAGTCGGCGTCGACGTGCCGAACGCGAGTGTTATGCTGATCGAACACGCCGAGCGCTTTGGCCTTTCGCAACTCCACCAGCTTCGCGGCCGCATTGGGCGGGGAAGCGCGAAATCCTTTTGTCTGCTGCTCGCGCAAGAGCCTTATTCCGAAGTCGCGGCGGAACGGCTGCGCACCCTGACGGAGACCAACGACGGATTTCAGATTTCCGAGATCGACCTGAAGCTGCGCGGCCCGGGCGAGTTCTTCGGCACGCGCCAGTCGGGAATTCCCACGTTTCGCATTGCCAACCTGCTGCGCGACCAGGAAATCCTGGAGTGGGCCAAGCGTGAGGCGAGCGACTTCGTCGCGCACCCACCCTCGCGCCAGGAGTTCGACGCTTACGTCACCTATTTGCGCAAGGAATGGCCGCGGCGGTACGGACTGGCGAGCGTGGCGTGAATTGGTTCATTTATCCATTGAATCATTGATCCATTGGGGGGGCGAAACTAGAAACTGGAAATTGGAAAATGGAAACTAGAAAATCGAAATTCGAAACTGGAAGCTGGAAACTGGAAATTGGGCAATCCAAACTTGAAGCTCGGGCGGCGAAAGGCCCTGTTCGAGCGCGAGGGGTCAGCCAGTTTCCAATTTCTAGTTTCTAGTTTCCTTCTTCATTGATTCAATGAACCGATGAATCAATGAAACAATTCTTCCATGCGCATCATTTCCGGACAATACCGCGGCCTCCCCCTCAAGACCCTCAAGGGCGGGAAGCTGCGTCCCACTTCCGAGCAGTTGCGCGAGACGCTCTTTGACGTCCTCGGTCCCGCTGTCGAGGGCTCGCGCTTTCTCGATGCCTATGCGGGCTCGGGCGCGGTGGGCCTGGAAGCGCTGAGCCGCGGCGCGAGCGACGTGGTGTTCATCGAGCATCACCGTCCCGCCGCGGAGCTGATCCGCCAGAACCTCGCCGCCCTCCATATTGAGTCCGGGTACTGGATCGAAACCTGCGCGGTTCTCACCGGCCTCGAGCGGCTGGAAGAACAGGGCGAACCGTTCGACTTCGTCTTTCTCGACCCTCCCTACGACGCCATCCGCGAATATCACACCACGCTGCGCGAGTTCGGGCGCAGCAAGCTGCTGGTGCCCGCTTCGCTGGTCATCGCTGAGCACTCCCGCCACGTTTTGCTGGAAGAAGCCTACGCCTCGCTCCGCCAGACCCGCCTCATCCGCCACGGCGACGCGCAACTCGCCTTCTACCGGCTCGCCACAGATTCGCTGCAGGGAAGGGAAGAGGCGGCCATTCCTTGACGCCGCAGCCCTGCTTCCCCTACTATGAAATCAAGCTTGATCTGATCGCCGGGACCCAGAGAAGCCCGTGGCGGGGTAGCTCAGTGGTAGAGCGAGGGTCTCATAATCCCTAGGTCGGGAGTTCGATCCTCCCCCCCGCTACCATCGTATTGAATACCATACGCCCTGCATCATGATTCTCTTCAAGCCCAGTGCGGGGAAAAGTCTGATGTCGTCGCAACCCTCTCTGGAACTTTGTCCTCTAGTGTCCTGAGTCAGAAGTCATA
>CAZTHM010000032.1:0-16282 GCA_964613505.1 uncultured Acidobacteriota bacterium
GAGAAGTGTTTGAAGCACCTCGCGACTGTAAGAGAATCGGGCCGCGGGATTTACAACGTCAAAGTCCGCGCCGCGATGCGAGCTCACGTGATAAACCTCCACGCGCGCCGACCAGTTGCCGCGGCGAAACGCGATGGGGACGCCCAATCGAAAGTCGGCCGCCTTGAGCAGCAGTTGCGTGTCGCGGGTCTGGAAGCGCGTGACGATGCCCGGCCGCAAACCAATCTGCCAGTTCGTGCCCTTGCCCTCCACCGAGTAGATCGTGAACGGTTGAGTAAGTCCGAAATCGAATTGGCCGTTGCCGGCGAATCGAAACAAGCTGGCAGGCTCAGTCGGACTCGCCAGCGGCGCGGCAAAGAATTCTCGAGCCGCTGGCGCCTCTTGCGCCGCCGACTCCTGCTCCGGTGGCTGCGCTCCGACTTGCACAGCCGCAGCGAATATCACGACTGACAACAGAATGGATCGGTGCATGAGCTTCATCGCAGACCTCCACGGAGGACGGCCCCTCGGGCGGGCGGCCGCGCTTCCGAAATGTTGACTTGCTTCCCCGCAACTGATGTGGTTTTAGCACAGCGCCCTACCACAGCGATAGGTAGTTGGAGTTCCACGCCCTTATAATGACGGCGTGCGGTACGGAATCATCGCGGATGATTTGACGGGAAGCTGCGACGCCGCGGGGCGACTGACCCACCTGGGATATCGGCCTATCGTGCGATTGCGCGCGGTCGGCTCGGGCACGGGCGGGTCGCCGCGTGACGCTGGCTCGGCCGTGGTGGTGGTCAACGCCCGCAGCCGCGCATCCTCGCAGGACGGAGCTATGGCACTGGTGCGGTCGGCCGCTGAGGATTTGGAGCGTGCGGGTTGGAGCGTTGTCTATTACAAGATGGATTCCACCCTGCGTGGTTACTGGCCGGAGGAACTGGATGCCTTGGAATCCTTGCTGCAGCCGGCGCGGGTGCTGGTCTGCCCGGCTTTTCCCGCACGCGGCAGATTTTATCGCGGTGGCCGGTTAGAGCTTCGGAAGGAACTGCGAGAGGACTTTCGGACGACGTTGCACGCCGGCGCATCGGCAAGCCTGCGACACGACCTGAAGGAGCAACTTGGACACTTTCCGCACCACGTGCCCCTTGAAGTTGTACGCCGGGGGCAGCGAGTGGTGCGGGCAACGGTCACAGCGGCGAAATCGCGCTACGTGGTATTCGATGCCACGCGGGAACGTGACCTGGAGGTGATCGGAAAGGCGTTTCGTAAGTCCGAGGGACGAATTCTGTGGGCAGGGTCAGCGGGGTTGGTGCGTTACGTGTTGCCACGGCTCGCACAACCGGAGTCAGGGCCAAGCCCAACTCCCGAGCGCCCGTGGCTGCTGATTCAGGGGAGCCGGCAGCAGATTAGCCACGAACAGTTTCAGCGTTTGGAGTTGGATGATAGAGTTTTGTCGATCCGTTTCCAGGAGCAGTCGGGGCGAAAGGACTTGCGTCGGTGGTACGATGCGGCGTTGGCTTCGCTTGCCGCGCGCCAACACGTAGCGATAGCGGTGCCGCGCGATTTCGGCTTCCGTCTCCCGGCGGAGTTTGCGGGCTTCCTGGAACGTCTTTTTCGGGGCCTCCGTCGCGACCAGCGGCTGGGCGGGATCTTCGTGAGCGGAGGGAACACCGCGGAAACCGTTTGTGATGGCCTGCGCGCGACCGCCACACAGGTTATCGGAGAAGTTGGCCCCGGCATCGCCAGAAGTGTATTGTTAGACGGACGCTGGCCGGGCCTGCCGCTGATCACCAAAGCGGGCGGGTTTGGCGAGCCCGGCGAAGTTCGCGAGATTCTGCGGGAGATGTCGTCATGAAATCCCGAATCAAGCCGCGCATCGGCATCACGCTGGGCGACCCGGCGGGCATCGGGCCGGAAGTGGCGTTGAAGGCCGTGCGCGATCCGAAGATTTTGGCAGCGGTGCGTCCTGTGCTGCTCGGGCCGCGCGCGGCGCTGGAGCATTACGCGCGCCGACTGAAGCTCACAGCGCGTCTGAGTATCTCCACGGAACTTCCTGACAAGCCAACAACGGGAAAAATCGTGGCACTTGATACCGGATCCTTTGATCTGCCGAAGATTCCCTTCGGGCAGGTGCACGTCGAATGCGGGCGCGCGGCGCTGGCGGCGATTCGGCGGGGCGTGGCGCTGGCGCGCGAAGGCTTGCTGGACGCTCTCGTCACTGGGCCCATCCACAAGAAATCGGCGCAGCTTGCTGGCATGGTGGGCGCCGGCCACACGGAATTCATCGCCCACCTTTGCCATGTCACCGATGTGCGGTTGATGCTGGTAGGGCCGCGCTTGCGAGTTATTCACGTGAGCGCGCACGTCAGCCTGAGCGACGCGCTGGAATTGATCAGGCGAAAGCGCATCGTGCGCACGATTCAACTGGGAGCCGAGGTCCTCAAGAGGCTTGGCATGCCGCGGGCACGCATCGCGGTGGCGGGCGTGAACCCCCACGCCAGCGACTCAGGCCTCTTTGGAAACGAAGAGGAACGCGAGATTGCACCCGCGGTCTCCGAGGCCCGGCGGCTAGGCTTTCGAGTCGAGGGTCCGTTGTCCCCCGATACGGTGTTCCTCCGCGCCAGGGAGGGAGAATTCGACCTGGTTGTGGCCATGTATCATGATCAGGGTCACATCGCCGCCAAAACTCTCGGCTTCGCCGAAGCTGTGAATGTCACCGCCGGCCTGCCCATCATCCGCACGTCCGTGGACCACGGGACGGCATTCGATTTGGTGGGTAAAAACCAAGCGGATAGTAAGAACATGGCATACGCCATTCTGCTGGCGGGTCAAATGGCTCGCCGCCCGGTCCGTCAGCCGACGGACAGGCCATTCTAAGTTCCACTCAAGATTCCCCCAAACTCAGCCGAAACACTCAGAGGGAGCCTATGGGTCCGGCCTCCCACGGACGAAATCCACGGCACGGGCGCTCCTTTCGCGCTGGTGGTGAGGGCGATGCCAGAAGTTCCTTTCCCAACCCGCTCCGAATTGAATCCCCAGGGCGATTCCCTACCCACCCCGCCGCAGAAAGATCAGAACCTTGTGGACACGGAAATCCGGAACTGGAGCCAGAATCTGCGACTCCTGGTGGAGGTCAACTCGGCGGTGGCCCAGGCGGAGGACGAGGAGGCAGTCTCAGGACATATCCTCTCCCGCCTGAGAGAGAGTACTCGCCTTGCTGGCGCTTCGATCTACCGGCTGATTCCCGAGGCGCGCCTGCTGCGCTGCGTGGCGGAGGATGGCTGCCTGATGTTGGAGGCGAATCGCATCCTTTCCTTGGACGGGCCCGGCGCCGTTCCCCGCGCCGCCCGCACGGCAGAGGCCGTCTATGTAACCGATCTCGCCCGGGAATTGGCGCCCGAGCGAAGGGAGCCTTCCAGTCAGTCTGAATATGCCGTTCCCCTCCTCATCGGGCCCACGGTGGTGGGCGTCCTGGACATCGAATCGGATCAACCGGATGGAATCCGGGCCGTGACCCGGAAGCTGATTGATCAGGTCGCACACCAGGTCGCCCTCGCCCTGGAACGCGGCAACCTGTCCCGAAAACTGCGCGCCTCGGAGGAGCGCTTCCGATCGGTCTTCGAGCAGGGTCCCATCGGGGTTGGAGTGGCAGATCTGCATGGGGAAATCGTAGCTGTAAATCCCGCGTTGGCTGCTCTGATCGGGTTCGAGCCTGATGAACTGCTCGGCCGGCACTACACGGAGCTCATCCACCCTGAGGATCGTGAGCCGAGCCTGGAGGGTGTCAAACAACTGATGGAAAGCCCGAGGCCGACCTCGACAGTGGAGCTGCGGTTTCGCCACAAATCGGGCGAAGTGGTCTGGGGCATGTCCACCTTCTTGTTGGTTCGCGACTCCACCGGCAAGCCCCTGCATGTGATGGTGATGGTTCACGACACCACGCGGTGGCGGAAGGCCGAGGCGGAGTGGGCGCGCCTGCGGGAGCAACTCTCCCACCTGCAGAAAATGGAAGCCGTGGGGGCCCTGGCAGGGGGGATCGTACATGACTTCAATAATTTGTTGGGAGTCATCCGCGGCTACGTTTCACTCACCCGGCTGCGACTGCGCAAAGATGATCCAATGCAGGAACCCATCGGGATGATTGAACAATCCACCGAGCGTGCCGCCGAGCTGGCCCGCGAATTGCTCCTCTTCTCGCGGCGCGAGGCTCACAAGGTCAGAATGCTGGACCTTGCCGAGACCGTGAGCCGCGTCCTGAAAATCGTAACGCAGACCTTCGATCGCCGCATTGCCATCGAAACCCATCTGACCAAGGGGTTGCCCTGGATTGAGGGTGATCCGGGCGAGCTCGAGCTGGCCATCCTCAACCTGTGCATCAACGCGCGCGACGCCATGCCCTCGGGTGGAACGTTGACCATGGAGACGTCAGCCACCGTCTTGGCGCGTGATGATCTCCCGCCCTCTGCGCTCAGTGCACCCGGCGAGTATGTCCGTCTGGTGATTCGAGACACCGGAGTGGGCATGGAGCCGCAAGTCCTCAAGCGCGCCTTCGAAGCCTTCTTTACCACCAAGGAGGCGGGCCAAGGCTCGGGACTGGGTCTGGCCATGGTTGATGCGGCTCTCAGCCAGCTTGGGGGATTCATCCGCGCTGAAAGCAAGCGGGGCTGTGGCTCGGAGTTCAGCGTCTTTCTTCCTGCGGCCGCGCGGCAGGGGGGGAGGCCGGCGGAGCCACCCCCCGCGAAAGTGGAGCGCGGAGTGGGGACGGTGCTGGTGGTTGATGACGAGCCCTTCATCCGCGCCTTCGCCGAGGACGCTTTGAAAGAGCTCGGCTATCAGGTCCTGATCGTGGAAGATGGACAACGCGCCTGCGAGGTTTATGCCGCGCGGTCCTCGGATGTTGAGTACGTAATCCTCGACAAGGTCATGCCTGGAATGGATTGGCGTGAGACTCTGCAGACGCTTCGAAGCATAAATCCCAAGGTCAAAGTTGTCCTTTCCTCGGGCTACTGCGGCGGCACTGAAGCCCGCCAGGCGGTCGAAGCGGGAGCGCAGGAATTCCTTGCCAAACCTTATACCGTCGAGAAGTTAGCCAGCACGCTAAACCGGGTCCGATCCGCCGGCCCGAGGTAGCGTGGCCACCGCCCGCCAGGTCCCCGACTGCCCCGCGCGAAAGATACTTCCGCCTCAGATTCCCACTCCAGCAAGGATTGAATCCATCCGGCATCTCCAAAAGAGGAGGCTCATGCTCTTGACGACTGTGCGAAACTGGAGGCGAGAGTGCAGGACTCGGCGCTCAACGCTTGGATGAAAGAGGCTGGATCATGCGAATCCTTATTGCCCAGGAAGACGAACTCTCGCGCAACCTGCTCCGTACGACGCTCGGCTATTGGGGAAATGAGGTCATTGTGACCTCGGATGGAACGCAGGCCTGGGAAGAACTTGGAAAGCCGGGGGGTCCGCGCTTGGCGATCTTGGAAAAAAAGCTGGCAGGGTTGGACGGCATGGAAATCTGCCGGAACGTCCGGGCGCGCGCCAGCGAGGATTATATCTATCTTTTCCTGGCCACTCCCCTGGGCCACGCGCAGGAAATCACGGAAGGAATACAGGCGGGCGCGGACGACTTTCTCACCAAGCCCATCAATGCCGATGAGCTGATGGTTCGCCTGCGCATCGGAAAACGATTCCTGGAGATGGAGGACGAACTGCGCAAAGCGCAGGGGGCCATCCGCTACCAAACCAGCCACGATCCCCTGACGGGCTTGGTGAACCGTCCGGCCGTCATTGACGCGCTGAAGCGGGAATTGGCGCGCGCTCGGCGGGAGGGCAGTCCTATCGGCATCCTGCTGGCCGAGGTCGATCACCTGAAAGAGGTCAACGACATGCATGGTCATGCGGCGGGGGACGCGGTTTTGCGCGAAGCGGCCCGGCGCATCCGCGCCCTAGTCCGGCCCTACGACACGGTGGGACGGTACGGAGGCGAGGAGTTCCTGGTGATTGTGCCGGGCTGCGATGATAAATCTTCACTCAGCCAGGGCGAACGCCTCCGCGCGGTCGTGGCGGGTGAGAGTATGGATTTGAGTGAGTGGGGCAGTTACAGTTCGGCCAAAGAAGGAAAGTTCAGGGTTACCCTAAGTCTGGGCGTGGCAACCGCCGATCGGGCGAATGAGGCAGAGCCGCTGCTCCGGGCTGCCGAGTCGGCACTGGCGCGGGCCAAACAGGCCGGCCACGACCGCGTCGAACTCGCTACCAATCAAGATCTGAATTAGGCCCAAGCCTGGTTTCCTTCAACTGGCCAGGGTGGCGCGGGCCAGGATCACGGGGCGCAAATGTCCACCGGACTGGGCAACTCGCGAGCGGGGGATCCCTCCCGTCACTCCACGGTGATGTGGGTTTCGGTTCGTTCCACGCCTTCGAGCTTCTGAATCTTGTCCATGACCAGTTCGTTCAGTTTCTTCTCGTCCGCGGTCTCAACATACACGAACACATCCGGCAATCCCCAGCAGGCGTCGGCGTGCCGGACGCCGTCCATCCCGCTCACCGCATTGACGACATCGCGCACCTTGCCCGGCCGTACGTTGATCAAAACATAGGCTCTCATTTTGGGTCCTCCCGGCGGTAGAATCAGCCCCAGGCGGCGAGGGTCGTGACCTTGCGCGCCTTCTTTCCCCCTCGATCCGGACCTGGCAAATTGGAGACCAGGCAATTCTAGCACCGCGCGCGGGCATCGGCGCAAAGGCTTTCCCGTCCGCGGTTCCTCAAGCCCACGCGGAAGTAACCAGAAACCTTGGGACATCTTCGGGAAGCGTCCCTCGCGCAGAAGCGTGGCGCTTGTCCCACACCGCCCGGATTTTTATGTCGGACATAAACCGAATTGATTGGTCAAGCTGAGCGCGCATTCTTATAATCGCGCCTTAGTGCTTTTCACACCCAGGGAACAAAACTCAACGGAGGGAAATCTCATGCGAAGGCTGCTCGTCTCGCTGCTCCTAGGAATTGTGCTTGTCCCCGGTGCGGCGTCGGTACGGGTTTGCGCGCAATCGGGAGCACCGCAAGCGGCAGCGGAAAGTTCCGCTCCCAGCGTGGCGCAACTTCAGGAACAGCTTGGAAAGCTCCAGCAGCAGGCCGCCGAAGCGAAGAGCGCGGGCGACAACTCCTGGTTGCTCGTGAGCTCCGCGCTGGTGTTGATGATGACCGGCCCAGGGTTGGCCCTTTTCTATGGCGGGCTAGTCCGAAAGAAGAATGTGCTGGCTACCATGATGCAGAGTTTCACGCTCATGGCCCTGATCACCGTGCTGTGGGCGCTCTTTGGCTACAGCCTGGCCTTCGCCCCGGGCAACCGGTTCATGGGTGGCCTTGACTTTCTCTTTTTGCGCGGCGTCGGCGCGGCGCCCGATGCTGACTATGCCGCCACGATTCCCGCCCAGACCTTCATGGTCTTCCAGTTGATGTTTGCGATCATCACCCCGGGGCTGATCACCGGCGCCTTCGCCGAGCGCATGAAGTTCAGCGCTATGGTGGTGTTCATGGTTTTGTGGTCGGTCATCGTTTACAACCCGATGGCGCACATGGTGTGGGGAAAAGGCGGTCTGTTGAACGCCGCCTTGGGCGGGGCCTTCCCCACGCTGGATTTTGCTGGTGGAACCGTCGTCCACATAACCTCCGGGGTTTCGGCGCTGGTGTGTGCTCTCTATCTGGGCAAGCGCCTGGGATTTCCCAAGGAGCCCATGCGCCCGCACAGCGTGGTGCTGAGCTTTATCGGCGCGTGTTTGCTCTGGGTGGGCTGGTTCGGCTTCAACGCCGGCAGCGCGCTGGCAGCGGGGAGTCTCGCCACCAGCGCATTTGTCGCGACGCACTTCGGCGCCGCCGCCGCTGCGCTGGGCTGGGCGGGCGCCGAATGGATTCGGAATGGCAAGGCCAGCGTGCTGGGCGCCATCTCCGGCGCGGTAGCTGGCCTGGTCGCAATCACTCCGGCGTCGGGATTTGTTACACCGATGTCAGCGCTGGCGATTGGCTTGACGGCGGGTATCGTCTGTTACCTCATGTGCGCCAAAGTGAAAGGCTGGTTCGGGTACGACGACTCCCTCGACGCGTTCGGCGTGCACGGAGCCGGCGGGACGGTGGGAGCGTTGTTGACCGGTGTTTTCGCCTCCAGCGCCATCAACCCGATTTTCAAGGACAGCACGGGAAACCCCGTTGCGTCGGGTTTGCTGGAAGGGAACGCCCACCAGTTGCTGAACCAGGCCGTCGGCGTCATCATTGCCTGGGGTTTGGCGATCGTGGGAACGCTCGTCATCCTCAAGGTCGTGGACGCCGTGATCGGTTTGCGCGTGGCGGACGAGCACGAGATTCAGGGCTTGGACCTCTCCCAACATGGAGAGGAAGGATACAATCTGGAGGCGTAACCGGCACGATGCGGCGGCGGAACAGCAGTTGGTTCCCGGTCACCCGGTTGCAGCGCCTACAATCCCGATCGAGGATGAGGTGTTATGACGAAACTGGAAGCGATCATTCAGCCTTCGAAGCTCGAGGCGGTCAAAGAAGCTTTGCGTGAGGTCGGCGTGGATGGCATGACGGTCTCGGAAGTGCGCGGTCACGGCCGCCAGAAGGGCCACACCGAGGTCTATCGAGGCAGCGAATATACCGTGGATCTCTTGCCCAAAATCAAACTCGAGATGGTCCTGGCGGACGCTCGCGTCGACGCCGCCGTGCAGACGATCCTGCGCACCGCAAAAACCGGCAAGATCGGCGATGGGAAGATCTTTCTTAGCCGCGTGGACGAGGCAATCCGCATCCGCAACGAAGAACGCGGCGATGCGGCATTGTAAGCCGTACCATCCTGCCGCGGCCCACCGGAGTTGGGCCACGAGGGGCCTGCTGGGCCGTTGCTAAAACCGCGCATGTCGATACCTCCCTCCGCATCACCACTGGCGGAACTCTACGCCTCCGGCTCCTCCCGCATCCGAAGGGAGTTTGAAGCCACGGGCGATGGACGCGCCGCGGCCCGCGCGCGCGCCGACCTCGTTGACGCGATCGTCGCCAAGCTCTACCAGGAACTCATCTCACCGTCAGCCGACGGACCAAAGGATTTCTGCCTGGTGGCCGTGGGCGGCTACGGGCGGCGCGAACTCTTTCCTCATTCCGATATCGATTTCGTCTTCCTTTCCGTCGATGGCCAGGGTCAGAGCGCACGACGTGAAGCCATTGCGACGTTTGCGCGCACGCTGTGGGACCTCCGGTTGCGGGTCGGGCACTCTGCCCGGACCCTCAAAGAGTGCAGCCAGCTTCAACGCGACAATCTGGAATTCAATATCGCCCTTCTCGACTGCCGTCACCTCGCCGGCGACGCGTGGCTCTTCCGTCGCTTGCGTGACGACGCAATCCCGCATCTGGTGGGCCGCGACTGTGACGACTTGGTTCGCGATTTGGCCAAGATGACGCGCCAGCGTCACTCCAAGCACGGCGAAACGGTTTTCCATCTCGAACCTAACCTCAAGGAAGCCCCCGGCGGCCTGCGCGATTATCACGTCGCGGGCTGGTTGACGATGATTGGCGAAATCGAAAAGGGAGGACGACTGACGCCGCCAGAAGAACTCTGGCCGGCGGGGATTCGCGAGGTGACGGGGCGAGCGTCCGCGTTCCTTACGGCGGCGCGCTGTTTCCTCCACTGGCGCAACGAACGCGACGACAACCTGCTGACCTACGAGTTCCAGGACCAGGCCGCGGAACTAGGCATCGGTCTCGAGCCCGGCGTGGCGATCGCACCGGCAGAATGGATGCGCAGCTATTTTCGCCACGCGCGGGCCATCGACCAGCTCACAGCGCGCGCGCTCGACGAGATCGCTCCCGCACGCTCTTCACTCTACGGCCTGTTCCAGGACTGGAGGTCGCGCCTCTCCAACGCCGATTTCTCCGTGGTGCGTGGGCGGATCTTTCCTCGCCAGCCGGCGATTCTGAACGACCCGGCGCTGCTGCTCGGCCTCTTTGAAATGGCCGCTCGCCACGGGATCGAATTGAGCCGCGACGCCGAGCGCTGGGTGGAGGAGTCGGTTCGCCATCTCGGTTCCGAGGGGATGCGCTTTCCTGGTCTCTGGCCGGCGCTGCGCCGCCTTCTGCTCCAGCCTTATCCGGCCGACGCTCTGCGGGCCATGCACCGCCTGGGTTTGCTGGCAGCTATCTTCCCGGAATTCCGCGTCATCGATTGCCTGGTGGCTCGCGATTTCTATCATCGCTACACCGTGGATGAGCATTCCTTGATGACCATCCAGAACCTTCAGCCGCTGCGGCCGGCGGGAAAGACACCGGACCCGCAGCCGGGAGGCTGGGAGCAGAAGTTCGCGGAGATCCTGTCCGAGCTGGAGCGGCCTGAGTTGCTCTTTCTCTGCCTACTCTTCCACGATGTTGGCAAGGGAATTCCGGGTGTGGATCATGTTATCGGAAGTCTGCAGGCTGTCGAAGCGGTCTTCGAGCGATTGACGCTCGAACCCGAGGACCGCGAGACGATTCGCGTCCTCATTGCCGATCATCTCATGATGTCCGCGACGCTCTTGCGGCGGGATATTTTCGATGCCGAGACCATCCGGTCGTTCGCCCAAACGATCGGCTCGACCGAGCGCCTGAAGATGCTGACCCTGCTCACCTACGCTGATGTGAAGGCCGTCAATCCCGATGCTCTCACGCCTTGGAAGGCGGAGATGTTGTGGCGGCTCTATGCCTCCACCGCCAACTACCTGACCCGCAGCCTGGACGATGAGCGGCTCCACCTCGCCCATGCCCACGTGACGAAAGCGGATCGCGTTATTCTCCTGGTTCGCGATTCGGTGAGCGCCGGGGAAGTGAATGGGTTCCTCGAGGGCTTTCCCATACGCTACCTGGAGACTCATTCCGCCGAGGAAATCGCCGCGCACTGCAAAATGGCGCACCGGCTGCCTCAGAGTCCGGTGCAGGTCCACGTGCGGCGCCGCGAGCACTCCTTCGAATTGACCGTGCTGACCGCCGACCGGCCTTTCCTCTTTGCCTCACTCACCGGGACACTAGCGGCATGGGGCATGAACATTCTGAAGGCCGACGCTTTCGCGAACTCGGCCGGCATCGTGCTCGACACCTTTCATTTCGCGGATCTCTTTCGCACCCTGGAGCTCAACCCGCCCGAGATCGAGCGCCTCAAAAACGACGTTATCGAAGTCGTGAGCGGCAGAATCAGCGTCAAGACATTGATGACCGGACGCCTCAGCACTGCACCCCTGCCGCGGCCCAAGGTGTCAGTCGCAACCCAGATTCGGTTCGACGACTCATCCTCATCGCACAGCACGCTGCTGGAACTCATCACCCAGGATCGGCCGGGATTGCTTTACCGGGTCAGCTCGGTGCTGGCGGAACTGGGGTTGAATATCGAAGTGGCCCTGATCGATACGGAAGGACTGAAAGTTATTGATGTATTCTACCTGACACACCAGGGGAAAAAGCTTGATCCATCATTGCAGGGCCGCGCCGAGAGACTCCTCCTCGACCAGCTTGGAGCAAGCGCAACGGCCGACAGTCCCCCGAAGGCGGACGTGGAGTCCTAGGCCCTAGCGCAGGTCCCCAGCTGTCGTTGATCGCAAGATCAGATAACAATCGGAAGTCAGCGGCTTGACTAATTGCCGCTCTTGGTGGGTTCCGGCTTGATTTCGAAAAAACTGCGCGGGTGCTGCTTGACGATCTGCTCTAACCCCCAAAGCTGGGATTCCGATCCGTCGTCCTTAAGTTTCTGAAAAGACACGGTGTTCGTGCTCTTGCAGCGAGGGCAAGGCGTGAGTGGGCGGTCCATCAGGAGCGTCGAAGGGCCGTCGTAATAGAAGATTGACTTCAGCGCATCATGCGCGGTGTGCTGCATGCAACCGTAGCAGACAAACCAAAACTTCCTGTTCTTCTTCCCGAGAGCGCTCAGTATCCCCATCGTTAAGACCTTCACCCCTTTCAATTCATTATGGCCGAATGCCGGTTTTTTTCAAGCGCCACGGCACGAGGGGGCAGATTCCCAGCGAGTGAAGAAGATTTCGCGGAACTTTGTTGGCTCGCTTTGCGTTTCACAAGACAGAGGGTGAAAGGGAGGAATGTGGCGGCCATGAGAAGAATCCTATGGGGGTTGGTGATAGTTCTCTCGACAAGCACTGCGGCGCTGGCGGTAGACCGCTGGGTGCACATCAAGGTTGAAGACGGAGGCGCGAATGGCGAAATCGTTCGTGTGAACGTTCCGCTGTCTCTGGCGGAAAAGGTTTTGCCGGCGATCAACACCAAAGAATTGCGGGGTGGCAAGGTCAAGTGCAACAACGCGAAAATCGAAGAGGTGGACCTGCGAGCCATTATGGAAGCTGTACGCACGGCGCCGGACAACGAATTCGTCACCGTGGAGAGCAAGCGTAACCACGTGCGCGTGGCGAAATCTGCCGGCCACCTGCTGGTGAAAGTTCAGGAATGGAAGGGGACCGACAAGGAAAAACATGAGACGGTGGACGTCTCGATCCCGTTCCCCGTGATCGACGCCCTGTTGTCAGGGGGCAAGGATGAACTGGACGTCCTGGCTGCGGTACGCGCGCTGGGCACGATCGGCGACACCGTCCTGGTGACGGTGAATGACAAGGACAGCAAAGTCCGCATCTGGGTCGATTCGCGGAATACGATGGAGTAGGGGGTGTGCAATGCCAACAGGTCCGGCAGCGGTGGCGGGCGGCGCGGGCACGTTGGCGCTTGCGGCCGTCGTATTAGGCGGCGCTTTCGTTTATGACCTGGGAGCGGTGCGCGTTTCCGTGCAATCGAAGCAGCCCGGAGGCGAGAACATCCGGTTGATCATTCCGGCAGTGGCGGCACCAATTGCCATGCAATTCGCTCCCAAGCGCGAATTGCAGAAAGCGTTGAAGGAGGCGGGCCCCTACTTACCCGCCATCAAGATTGCGCTCGAAGAACTGGCCAAGTGTCCCGATGGTCCGCTCGTGCAGGTGACGAGCTCCCACGAAAAGGTCAACATCGCCAAGCAGGGGGATGCGCTGGTCATCGATGTGGACGACCAGGGCGAGACGGTTCACATCTCTGTTCCCCTCAAGGCCGCCGGAGTGGTCATCACGCAACTGGAATCCATTCCTCCGCCCAGCCGGGAGGAACACGCCAAGCATTCGGCGCCCGCGGAGGGCGGTCCCGCCCTGTAAGGAGTGAGCCGCCGCTCAGGCTCGGGACGCGGAGAGCCTGGTGTGGCGGTGTATTAATTCGCATTTCCCTGCCTGCCGAAGTTCCACTTCCTTAAACTGTCCGCAGGGCCTGCACGCTCACCCTACCGCGTGAAAGGCGCCGCGACTTCAGCCTCGCTGGTGGAAGTTTGTGGTATAGTCCCCCGGAATTCACCGGCAGGAAACTATCATGACCCTTGTCGAACAAGTTGAGAAAGACCTCGTCGCCGCTTTGAAGGCGCAGGAGGCGCTGAAGCTGAGCGTCCTGCGAATGATGAAGGCGGCGCTGATGAACAAGAAAATCGAAGTTGGGAAGCCGCTTGGTGATCCGGAGGCAATCGCCGTGTTCCGGACGCTGGTGAAACAGCGGCACGATTCCGTCGAGGCTTTTCGCAAGGGCGGGCGCGACGACCTGGCGGACAAGGAAGCGGCGGAAATCAAAATCCTCGATGCCTATCTTCCCGCCGCGGCGAGCGACGAGGAGATCGAAGCCGCCCTCGCCGCCGCCATTACCGAGACGGGCGCCGCCGGGCCGAAAGATATGGGCAAGGTGATGAAAGCGGCGATGGCCAAGCTGGCTGGCAAGAACGCCGAAGGCAAGCGCGTCAACGAGAAAGTAAAGGCCAAGCTGGGCGCATAAAATAATTATGAATTATGAATTATGAAGTTTTATAATATTTTGTGCTTGCGGTCTTCGAAGGCAGGGGTTTCGATGCTCTGAAAGCACTGCCTCGGAAAATGAATGTTCCTAAAGTTTTCAATCGACATTAATTCATAACTCAGAACTCGTAATTCTTTGGAGCTGAAATTATGGCTACCGAATCAAAATCCGCCGCCCCTAGGAAGCATACGCCTTACGTGCCCGAAACCATGGAGATGAAGGAGTTCACCTTCCGCGCCGTCCTGATCGGCTTGGTAATGACGGGAATCCTCGGCTCCGCCAATGCCTATCTCGGCTTGAAGGCCGGCATGACGATCGCAGCGACGTATCCCGCCGCGGTGATCGCGATGGCTCTGCTGCGGCTCATGAAGGGCTCCTTGCTGGAAGAGAACATTGCCAGGACGGTGGGCTCGATTGGCGAGTCGGTGGCGGCGGGCGCCGTGTTCACGATTCCCGCTTTCGTGATGGCGGGGATCTGGCCGGGGCTGACGCGCGACAAGTATTGGGACTCCGTCGCGCTCATGGTTATTGGCGGCACGCTGGGGATTCTCTTCGTCACACTCCTGCGTCGCGTGATGGTTGAAGACCCCGACCTTCCATTTCCCGAGTCCGTAGCCGCGGCGGAAATTCACAAAGCCGGACAGCAGGGTTCCAGGGCGGCCAAAGTCCTGTTCGCCAATATGGGCTTTGGCGGATTGCTGTACCTTCTGGGAGCGGTCAACGTCTTTTCAGCCAACAACACATTCCCCGTCAACATCAGCGCGCTGGGCAAGAAACTGCTGTTGCGGACCAGCACCAACCCCAATGTCGCGACCACCGTGACCGGCGGGGCGACCGTTTTCAGCGCCCCGGCCGTGAGCCCCGCTTACCTTGGGGTCGGGTACATCATCGGGCCGCGGCTGGCTTCGTTGAATTTCGCCGGCAGCCTGCTGGCTTGGGGATTGCTTGTCCCTCTCCTAACGTTTTTATTGGGCCCCTCGATCCAGGCTTCTCAACCGGACGGGCAGTTAGTTTCCTGGACGCTGCTGGCTCAAGCGATTTATTTCTCAGTCGTGCGCCCCATCGCGGTGGGTGGGATGTTGGTGGGCGCTAGCTATACCCTATTCAAAATGCGCAAGCAACTTGGAGCCGGCATGGCGCGTGCCATCTCCGATCTCAAAAAGTCCGCGGCTGCGCAGGCAGCCAGCAACCGCACCGAACGCGACCTGAGCGCCAAGGCGATCTTCGCGGGCGTCGGGGTGGTGCTGTTGGCAATGATCGCGCTGTATTACCTGTTTATCAGCAGCGCGGGGAATCTGACCAGCTCGACGGTCATCACCGGCGCGGTGGTCGCGGCGCTGGTGATGACGGTGCTTGGATTCTTTTTCGCCGCCGTCTCCGGCAATCTGGTCGGATTGATCGGGTCCTCCAATAATCCCGTTTCAGGACTGACGCTTTGTACGCTGGTCATTGCTGCCCTGCTGATGGTGGCTCTAGGCGTCTCCGGGACAGGTGGAGTCGCCGCCGTCCTCGGTGTTGCCGCGGTCGTCTGCGTTTCTTCGGCGGTTGCCGGGGAGATGTTGCAGGACCTCAAAGTGGGACACATCCTCGGTGGCACTCCGTCCAAGATGCAGATTGGCGACCTGCTGGGAATTGTCGTCGCCTCCCTCATCCTCTTTTTCCCGCTGGCGGTCCTCGACAAGGCTTACCACTTCGGCAGTCCCGAATTGTCTGCGCCGCAGGCCGGACTCATGGCGATGCTCGCCAAGGGCATCGTGGCGGGCGACATGGCTTGGCCGCTCGTGATCGTCGGAATCCTGATGGGCTTCGCCCTGATTTTGATCGAAGTGAGGAGCGTGATGCTCTTCGCCGTCGGCATGTACCTCCCGCTCGGGACAACCTTCGCGATTTTCACCGGGGGTGTGGTCCGCTGGATTACGGACAGGCTGCGAGATCGCCGCAGCTTGAACGATGCGCAGAAAGCCCGCGTGGATAACGCGGGGGTGCTCACGGCCTCGGGACTGATCGCGGGCGAGGCCCTCTGCGGCCTGGTCATTGCCGGACTCGTGGGGTCGGGCCACGATGTCACTCTAGTAAAATGGACGGCGCCGTTCTGGGCCGCGCTGATTGCGCTGGTTGTCCTGATCGTCGCCATGGTGAGGGTGCCGCTGGCGATGGCGGGCAGCCCCGATGAACCCGCGCCGCCGTCGGCGATTATGTGACATTAACGGACGTCACAGCGCACCCGTTCCCGACGGCTGGCCACCCCACAGGCTCTCTTCAGATGTGAAGGTTAGAGCCTGAAAACCGCAGCAGGTTCTCTTCAACCTCCATACTTTGTCCTTCATCCTTTCAGTTTCTGCTCGCCACTTGTCACTCATCACTCGTCACTGCTCCTGTGGTAATCTGAAATCATGCCGCGTTATCGCGACGTCCAGGTATCGTTTGGCCCGCCGCTGAC
>CAZTHM010000033.1:0-15485 GCA_964613505.1 uncultured Acidobacteriota bacterium
AATTACCGGCACTTCCCTGACCATCGGAGAAAACGTCTGCGGAATGGACCCCGAATCGCAACTCTCCGACGGTCATCTGCTTTCCAGCAAAGAACTCGAGTGGCGCATCCGAACCTTCCTCGAATGGCAGGAGGAAGGTTACGGCGAAATCATTCTCCAGGCCAACGTCGAAGACACCAAGCTCGGCGTGCAGGAATACGGCATCACCAAGCTGGGCGTGAAGGCCGTGGAAATAAAGTGGGGCCAGGGCGCCAAAGACATCGGCGGCGAGGTGAAGATCCGCGATCTGGAGAAAGCTCGGCTGCTGAAGAAGCGCGGGTACGTCGTGCTGCCCGACCCGGAGGATCCGGTGGTCGTGGACGCCTACCACCGCGGCAGCTTCCGCGAGTTCGAGCGCCACTCGCGCGTCGGCATGGCGAATCGCGACGCCTTCCTCCGCCGCGCCGATGACTTGCGCAAGTTGGGTGCCAAGTGGGTCTTCCTGAAGACGGGCGCTTACCGGCCAGCCGATCTGGCGCGCGCCGTTAAGTGGTCCTCAGAGGCGGGGATCGACCTTCTCACTGTCGATGCCGCGGGCGGCGGCACCGGCATGAGCCCCTGGCGGATGATGAACGAATGGGGAATCCCCGGCATCGAGCTCCATTCCATGTTGCGCGAGTATTGCGAACGTCTGGCCAGGGCTGGCCAGTACGTGCCGCCGATAGCCGTCGCAGGTGGGTTCACGTTCGAGGACCAGATCTTCAAAGGGCTCTCCCTGGTTGCGCCCTACGCCAAGCTGATTGCCTGGGCGAGAAGCCCGCTCGCCGCGGCCATGGTCGGAAAGAACATTGGCCGCCGAATCGAAGAAAACAACCTGCCGCTTTATATTGAGCGCTTTGGGACCACGGTCAGCGAAGTCTTCGTCACCGCGCCCGAGTTGCAGGAGAAGCACAAGGACCGCTTCTCCAAGATTCCTACCGGGGCGATTGGGATCTACACCTACTATCAGCGAGTCGCGCAGGGCCTGCGCCAGTTGATGTGCGGAGCGCGGAAGTTCTCGCTCGAACACATTTCCCGCGACGACATCGCCGCGCTGACACCCCGCGCTGCCGAAATCAGCGGTATCCCGCTGGTGAACGACGTCGACCGCGAAGAGGTCGAGCAGATCCTCAAGGCGGCTTGAGAAGTGCAGAAGACAAAATTCAGAAGCAAGAAGTCAGAAGCAAGAAGGAAGTCGGGAGTCAAGAGTCGAGAGACGGGGTTTCGCACAGCGCTTCCGCGCGGGGTACAACGCAGGCGAGAAGAGTCAACAAGGTAGTTCTCACAACCAGCAACCAACAACCAACGCCGTTCTTCTGGCTTCTGAATTCTGACTTCTGAATTCTGCTCTTTCAACGCACCGGCTCGGGGAAAGCCGGCGCGTGGTCGGTCACGCGGGGATTCGGAGACATACGAAAGAGGTGGTTGAGGGGAAGGCGACCGGGGCCCACCGGGTAAGCCTTGCGGATGGCCTCGGTCACATAAGCTTTGGCGAGCACGACGGCGTCGCGGAGTTGCCGCCCCAGGGCGAGATTCGCTACAATGGCTGAGGAGAACGCGCAGCCGGTTCCGTGAGTATTGTCCGGCTTCACGTGGTCACCCACAAAAGTCTCAAGTTCCACGCCGTCGTAGAGAACATCCACAGCCTTTTCGAGGTGGCCGCCCGTCACCACGGCAGCGCGCGCGCCCATCTCGACCAGTTTGCGCGCCGCAGCCTTCATGCCTTCGATGTTCTCGATCTTCAGGCCGGTGAGCTGAGCTGCTTCCTCGATGTTGGGAGTGACCAGCCGAGCATGGCGGACCAAGTGGTCGCGGAGGAATTCGAATCCTTGAGCGTCCATCAATTCCAGCCCGCTCGCGGAGCGCAACACGGGGTCAAGCACTGAGGGGAGCACCGTGTTCGCCGTCAACACCTCGCGCACGACTTCCGCGTTTGCACGGTTCCCCAGCATCCCGATTTTGATCGCTCGGACGCGGTCATCGGCGAGCAAGCTCTCGATGCTTTCCTTCAGCACGGAGGCGTCGACCGGATGCAGCGCCGCTGCGCCCTGGGTGTTTTGAACGGTCAAGGCAGTAATGGCGGCGACGCCGTAGCAGTTGTGGGCGGCAAAGGTCTTCAGGTCCGCGGTTATTCCCGCTCCACTGGACGGATCGAATCCGGCAATGGTCAGGACCACCGGTGGAGACGAGTTAGCGTGGTGGTTCATCTATGTCGCGATTTCGTTCACCCAAAATTAAAGTTGATGCGATTATAAAATGGCGCGCCTCCTTGTCAACAAAGAATTGGGGCATTCCGAAAAAAAGTGCCCCTCAGCGGCGGTGCTCTTCCGTGGCGTCGACTTCCAGCCTCGTTTCGGAATGGACGTCAATCGTCAGAGGCCCGCTCACGGGCAGGCGAAGTCCGGCGGCCCCTTCGACCCTCGCCTTCAATACCTGCTGAAGGGTGGTGTGGTTCTGCAGGATGCGGCCGTCGTCGAGCGCCATCAGAGCCCGCCCTTGGCCCTGACCCTCGATGTGGATGTCAAGCGCCATACCCTGCGCCTCCAGCATGGCTGTCGGGCCGGCTTGGCGGAGGCTCTCGGGTGTTGGGCGGAGGAGATTGGTGAAGCGGAAGTCGATAATGGCCGCCTTGACCCCTTGATACCGGGTCGTTCCGACGAAGCGAAGCGTGCTCTCCCCCGCGGTGGAGAACGAGTAGTCATCCTTCGGGGCAGCGCTGAGATCCTGCTTCCACTCTTCGCCTCGTTTCACACGGTGGCCGGGATAGAGGGCATGGCCTCCCATTTGCTCGAGGAACATGCGCAGGATCTGACGTGCCGTCTCCCGCAGGGGAACGTCCAACTCCTCAAGCATGGGGTCAGCGCCTTCAAACTCGAGCAGTTTCCCCTCACGATCGTAACGGGCGGTAAGCGCCTGGCCGTTCACCCGCTTGCTGAACTCCTCCTGCGCCTTTTGCGCCGAGGCTTTCATTTCCTCCGGCAAAACATCGGCGAGATTGGATTGGACTTCAAAACGGTCAAAGCGGTTTTCAACCTCGGCCGAGCCGTCAGCTTGGACCGAGCGAATCGTCACGGTGTTTTGTTGCCGTGTCTTGAGCTCGGTCGGCAAGGGTGGCAAGAGGGCCTTGAGACTCTCGGGTTTGGACTGCACAGTCACGTGAGTCTGAATGCTGGTTTGGTAAACCACCTCCTGGCCGGGACGGTATTTCCGCACCAAGCTGGTTTTGCCACCCCAGGCGTGGGCGGGAACGGCGCCGCCCACAAAAAAGAATACCGCAGCGAACGCCCCGGCAAGCGCCATAGTGCCGGGCAGAACTTGTCCCCGCCGACTGGCGGGGAGCCCGGCAAGGGAAGACATACCGACCGCTGGCGGGCTTGGGCACGGCCCTTTGCATGCACCTTCAAGATTTGTGGGCATTCGCTTGGTAACGCTCCAGGCATTCGCGCGAGCAGAAATGCAGAGTCTCCTTGCCGCGCGTCAGCCGGTGGGAGAGTTCGGTGGAAACGAACATTCCGCAAACCGGGTCGCGCGCTGTCTCGCCGGCGATCGCGGGGCGCGAGGTACCCGGTCGTGCGGTTCGCGGGCCGGCAGAACGAACCGTCGGGCTCCCAAAAAGACGCTGCATGATCCGGGCGACAATCCACGCCATGATCGTCACCACGACGAGATCGAAGAGGTAAATCAACACGCGCACCATAATGGGTCTGACGCCCCCACGGGCCGAGAAGATGTCCGGAATTACCGGCGGGGCTGAGGGTTGGACGCGGAGCTTGCTCCGGCATCCAGGCGGCTCCTGAGGCGGTCAAGTCCGGGGTAGTTAGGGTTGAGCTTGCTCAGGCGCTCCATCATCTGGCGGGCCGCCGCCGCGTCGTGCAGGCCATCAAGATTCACCACAATCGAATTGAACATCGTTGGCTGATGCGTAGGATCGAATTCAAGTGACTTGCGATACTCGCCCAAAGCGTCTTGCGCGCGGCCGAGGTTGAAATAGGCGGTGCCCAAGTCAGTGCGCGCGTTGACGTTCCTGGGGTCGAGTTCCAGCGCCTTCTGGTACCACTCGGTGGAGCGCAGCCACTGCTGCTGGTCGTAAAGATAGTTGGCGAGCTTCAGCCGCGGCTCGGGATCTTTAGGATTCTGTGCTGCCTGCTCTTCCAACACCTTGGTGACGGCGGTGGTGTCAACCGGCGGATGGCCTTCGGGAAGCTGGCCTGTTCCGCCGACGGCCCCTCCCGCGGCCGGCAGGCCACCTTCGCCGTCCGTGTGCACGTGTGGCGTGCCTGCCGCACCTTTCTGCTGCGCCTCGCGAAAACTCATCTGCGCCTGGTAGATGTACCCGGCCAGGAACCCCACACCCAAAAATACGATGGCAGTGATAATCGTTTCTTTCTTCACTCAGTACCCTCGCTTGACTTGCGCCACTCATAAAAAGTCTATAGCACGGTTCGGGGAGCGTCAAGAAATGTCGTGATTCCGGCATTGACCGATCACGAGCTTCAGAGGTACGCTGCGCTGCGGCTGCGAAGAATTCCGTTCTTGAGTGTCATATTTCCGCCCTACTGGAAGGAGCCTTCCATGCCAGACTTGGACATTGCCTGGGTCCGCGCGCAGTTCCCCGCCCTGGCTCAGGAAGTGAACGGACATCCCGCGATCTTCTTCGATGGCCCGGGAGGCACGCAGGTCCCACAACGCGTAATTGACGCGATGAACGATTATCTGGTGCGCTCGAACGCCAACACTCACGGCGCGTTTGCCACTAGCCGGCGTTCGGATGAGCTTATCGCCAGCGCCCACGCCGCGGTCGCCGACTTGCTCGGCTGCGCCGCCGACGAAGTCGTCTTTGGGCCCAACATGACGACGCTCACGTTCGCGCTCAGCCGCGCCCTCGGCCGCGACCTTAACCCCGGCGATGAGATTGTCGTCACACGCCTAGATCACGACGCAAACGTCGCACCCTGGGTGGCGCTGGAAGAGCGCGGCGCGGTCATCCGCTTCGTCGATATCAACGCCGAGGATTGCACGCTCGATATGGCGGGTCTCAAGAATCTCATCAACGCTCGCACCCGACTCGTCGCCGTGGGCTACGCCTCAAACGCCGTGGGGACAGTTAACGACGTCGGGGAGATTGTGCGCCTGGCTCACGCCGTCGGTGCCCTGGCTTTCATTGACGCCGTCCATTACGCACCGCACGGCCCCATTGACGTTCGCGCGCTCGACTGCGATTTCCTGGCTTGCTCGCCCTACAAATTCTTTGGCCCGCACACTGGTGCGCTCTATGGCAAACGCGAGCACCTGACACGCGTGCGCGCCTACAAGGTGCGCCCGGCCCCGGACGAGCCCCCCGACCGCTGGGAGACCGGAACGCAAAACCACGAAGGCCTTGCCGGAGTCGCCGCGGCGATTGATTACTTGGCCGAACTGGGTTGGCAGGCAACGCCCACCGTCGCCACGCGCCGCGCGGCGCTGCTCGCCGCTTTTGACGTCATCCGGCCTTACGAGCGAAGCCTGGCGGAACGGCTGATTGCCGGCCTGCTCGCCATCCCCGGGTTGACGTTCTACGGCATTCGCGATCCGGCGCGCTTTGCGTGTCGCGTTCCAACCAGCGCCATTCGCATCAGGGGGCATTCACCGCGCGAACTGGCAGAGTCCCTGGGCGAGCGCGGCGTCTTCACCTGGGATGGAAACTACTACGCGCTGAACCTCACGGAGCGCCTCGGGGTTGAATCGAGCGGAGGGATGCTGCGCATCGGCTTGGTCCATTACAACACCGCCGAAGAAGTGGATCACCTGCTCGATGCCTTGAGGGAAATCGTGAGAACTTGACGCCGCTCCCGCTTAGCGGAACGGCTCTACTTGTCAATCGCCCGCTGGCGGTTGATAATCGCGCTTCACGTCTGAATACGGAGAGGCATCTATGAAGCGTCAACTGGTCTTCGCACTTGTCGCCGGGTTTGGCCTGGCGGTGGGGGCGCTGGCAGCCGAGTCTTACGACGTAACGATCGAGTACGGCGTGGCGGTCAAGATGCGCGACGGCGTGGTGCTGCGCGCCGACGTCTATCGCCCCAAGGCGGAGGGCAAGTTTCCCGTGCTCCTCCAGCGCACGCCTTACGACCGGCGCGGTGGCGGAGGCTTCGGTTCCCGCGGCGCCGCGCGCGGCTATGTGGTGATCTACCAGGATGTGCGCGGGCGCTACGCCTCGGAGGGGGAGTGGTACACCTTCAAGCACGAATCGGAGGACGGCTACGATACGGTGGAGTGGGCCGCAGCGCTGCCCTACTCAGATGGCAAGGTAGGAATGTTTGGCGGCTCCTACGTCGGCGCCACGCAGATGCTGACCGCCATCGCCGCGCCCCCGCATCTCGCGGGAGTTTTTCCGATTGTCACGGCGTCGAACTATCACGACGGCTGGACGTACCAGGGCGGAGCGTTTGAGCAATGGTTCAGTGAGTCGTGGACCACCGGGCTCGCGCAAGACACGCTCACCCGGCGCGTGAGCAGGGAGAAGAACCCCGTGCCCCAATGGACGTGGAAACTCCCCCTGACCAGTTATCCCGTCCTCAATCCGGATACAGAGGACTTGGCGCCGTACTTCCTTGATTGGCTGGCGCATCCGAATTACGACAGCTACTGGAAGCAATGGACGATCGAGGATCAACATTCAAAGATCCTTGTGCCCGCCTATCACGTCGGCGGCTGGTACGACATTTTCCAGGGCGGCACGTGGCGGAATTACGTCGGCATCAAAGCCCACGGGGGCAGCGACGCGGCGCGGCGTGGCCAGCGCCTCATGATCGGGCCGTGGTTTCACGGGCCCTTCGACGGCCGGACAGGGGAACTCGACTTCGGGCCGGCCGCTCGAAGTGCGGACGGCAGGAGCTTTGACACGGATGAAGTCATCCTCCGCTGGTATGACTACGCGCTGAAAGGTGTTACCGGCGGCATCGAACGCGAAAAACCGGTAAGGATCTTTGTGATGGGCGAAAACGCCTGGCGCGAGGAGGATGACTGGCCGCTCGCCCGCGCGAAGAGCACCCGGTACTACCTCCATTCCACCGGCAGCGCCAACTCTCTGCTTGGAGACGGAACGCTGAGTACTGAGGCTCCCAAGACCGAGACCCCCGACCACTTCCTCTACAACCCCACCGAGCCTGTACCCACGCGCGGCGGCGGGCTCTGCTGCGACAACGACCGGCTCGCATCCGGCGCGTTCGATCAGCGCTCCAACGAAGCGCGGGGCGATGTCCTGGTCTTCACGACTCCTGCCTTCACGCAAGATTTCGAAGTGACCGGACCCGTCAGCCTGGAACTCTACGCCAGTTCATCGGCCGTGGATACGGATTTCACCGGCAAGCTGGTGGATGTCTGGCCCAACGGCTTCGCGCAAAACCTGACCGATGGGATCATCCGCGCGCGTTACCGCAATTCGCAGGAGAAGCCGGAATTAATAAATCCTGGCGAAGTCTACAAATTCACGATCGATTTGTGGGCAACCAGCAACGTGTTCAAGGCGGGCCACAAGCTGCGCCTGGAAGTCTCGAGTTCCAATTTCCCGCGTTTCGACCGCAACCTGAATACCGGCGAGCCCGCCGGCAACGCAACCCGCATGGTGAGGGCGACAAACACGATCTACCATGACCGCGAACACCCGTCGGCCTTGATTCTGCCGGTCGTGCCGAGGCAGTAGTATTCATGAAGGACAAAGGACCACGCAGACCTCGGCCGAGTTCGATGGCATCCTTAGTCCTTCGTCCTTTGTACTTTGCCATTTGCCTTTTGAGTTTCCTTTCCTGCTGGAGTAGTGCTATGTCAACGACCATCCTCGCCATCGCCGCGCACCCTGGCGATGCCTTCTTCACCATGGGAGCAACGGTTGCGCAGCACATCGCGAGTGGAGGTCGCGGCGCCTTCCTGAGTCTTTCGCTCGGCGAGCGCGGACACAAGACGATTCCGTCCAAAGAATATGGCACGATGCAGCGTGTGGCGAGTGAGAAGGCTGCGAAGATGCTCGGGGCCGGGACCGCCTTCCTCGCCTATCCCGACGCCGAGGTCCCTCTGAACGATGAAGCGAGTTTCGCGGTCTGCGACATGATCCGAAAATTCAAGCCCGCCATCGTAGTGACTCACTGGAGCGGGAGCTGGCATAAGGACCATCAGAACTGCCACGCGATCGTCCGCGATGCGGTTTTCTATGCAGGCCTGGCAGCAATCACTCGTCAGGATCCGGCGCACAACGTCGGAAAAGTCTTCTACGCTGAGAACTGGGAGGACATCGCCAATTTTCAACCCGATACTTACCTCGATATCAGCGGGGTTTACGAGCGGTGGTTGGAAGCTTGCGAAGCGTTTCCAATGTGGCGCGGCGAGACCGGTTTTCGCTATAACGACTACTATCGCAGCCTGGCCGTTATGCGCGGCTGCCTGGGCGGTTTTCAAAACGCCGTCGCGTTGATGTCGGACCCGGAGGAGCGCTCGGAGAGAGTGCGGTCCTTGTAAGAGCGGGTTTCAGACCCGCCCTTACCGCGCGCCGATCACCGGCGTCTGCAGCGCCAGCACGACCTGAATCTCGCGGTCCCACACCGGCCATTCGTGCTTCCCGGGAAATTCGCGGTATTCGTAAGGCACTTTTAACTCGCTCAGCAGCTTTACAAACTCGCGGTTCTCCTCGAGTAGAAAATCTCCCGAGCCAACTGAAATATAGATCTGAAGCCGCAGCTCCGCGGGGACCTTTTTAATGAGTTCGAAAGGGTCTTCCGTCACGCGACCAGGGTTTCCCGGCGGCCCATAAACACTCTCGACCAGTTTCTGGAACACCGGGTCTTCAATCGGCCGCTTCCAACGCGCGGCACCAAACGCGCCGCTCAAGCTCGCCGCAACGGAGAACATCTGCGGATACTTCAGGCCCAGCTTCATCGCGCCATACCCGCCCATCGAAAGTCCCGCAATGGCGCGCCCCTGGCGCGACGCGACGGTGCGATAGTGGCTGTCCACATAGGGAATCAAATCTAGAATGATGAAGTCTTCCCACGCCAGATGCTTGTCGGCGTAGCTGTTGGTGTAGAAACCGTTGTCGCCTTCCGGCATGACGACGATCTGCGGATACCCACGCGCGTACTGCGTAATCCCGCTGTAGCTCACCCACGCTGGGTAGTGGTCCGTATAACCGTGGAGCAGGTAGAGCACCGGATAGCGTCGCGTCGATGAGGCATAGTCGCGCGGAAGAATGATGTTGAACCCCACCGTCATTCCCCCCAAATGCGGCGCGGTGATTTCAACGGTCTCGTAGTCTTTGGGCAGCGCCCTGGAACAGTTGATGGCGACGAGTAGGAACGTGAAAGCTGCGGCAGATCGAATCTTCATCTTTCACCCTCCAGGCTGGTTTCGGCCCGGCCCATCTTAGCCGAGGAATCCTTTACGCTCAAATGAAACCTCCCTGGCGAGCTGGTCGGCTTGACACCCGTCGAGGTCCGTGAAGATAATGGCTTCCCTCGCCGGAACCGAAGTTGCCTCGTCATCCGCATGATCGGGAGGAACTATGCCGGAAAGTTTCCGCAATTATATTTCAGGCCAATGGGTCGAATGCCAGTCGAGGAAGACGATTCCCAACATCAACCCTGCCGACACCAATGAAGTCGTGGGGCTCTTTCAGTCCTCGAACGCGGAAGACACTCTCGCCGCTTGCAATGCCGCCGCCAAGGCTCACCCGGCGTGGGCCGCGCTGCCAGCGCCGCGCCGCGGAGAGTATCTCTTCAAAGCAGCCGAGATTCTCGAAAGCCGCCTCGCCAAGCTCGGGGAAGACATGACGCGTGAGGAAGGCAAAACCCTGCCCGAAGCCAAGGCCGAGGTAAAGCGCGCCATCAACATCTTCCGTTACTTTGGGGGCGAGGGCTCGCGACAGTTCAGCTACCAGATTCCTTCCGAGCGCGAGAACGTCTTCTGCTACACGATGCGCAAGCCGCTGGGAGTAGTCGCGCTGATTACGCCGTGGAATTTCCCCAGCGCCATTCCCGCCTGGAAGATGGCTCCGGCGCTGGTGGGCGGCAATACAGTGGTGATCAAGCCCGCGTCGCTCGCGCCGCTCTCCGCCTATCGCCTGGTGGAAGCGCTGCACGAAGCGGGAATTCCCGCGGGCGCGATTAACTACGTTACGGGCGCGGGTGGCGCGGTCGGCAATACCCTGGTGGATTATCCCGCCGTGCGCGCGGTGTCGTTCACCGGTTCGTGCGAAGTGGGTGGAACGCTCTACGATCGTGTGACCAAGCGAAGGATTCGTGTCCAGCTCGAAATGGGCGGGAAGAATCCGACCATCGTGCTGAAAGACTCCGACCTCAATTACGCTGCCGACGTGCTGGTGAATGGCGCCTTCTTCTCAACCGGTCAGAAATGCACGGCGTGCAGCCGCGCCATCATCGAGCGCTCGATCTATGACCAACTGATGGAGATTCTTGTGGCGAAAACGAAGAAGATGAAAGTGGGCAACGGCCTCGAGCCCGGGATCGACATGGGCCCGGCGGTCGACCAGAGCCAGCTCGAAACCGATTTGATATATATCGACATCGCCAAGAAGGAAGGCGCAAAGCTCCTTTGCGGCGGGAATCGCCTGACCGGAGGGATTTACGACAAAGGCTACTTCGTCGAGCCGACGATTTTCGGCGATGTTGTTCCGCAAATGAGAATCGCGCAGGAGGAAGTCTTTGGGCCCGTGCTGGCGTTGATGGTGGCAAACGATTTCGAGGACGCCATGCGCCTGGCCAACAGCGCGCGCTTCGGACTCTCCGCCTCAATCGTGACGCGCGACGTGACGCGTATTCATCAGTATATCAATCGCATCGATGCGGGGCTCATCACTGTCAACCTGCCGACCGCGGGCGTGGAATACCAGCTCCCCTTTGGCGGCACAAAGGAGTCGAGCTTTGGCATGCGCGAGCAAGGTCCTCTGGCGCTCGACTTCTACACCGAGACGCGGACGGTGTATTTGAAATATACGCAGTAGATTAGAAGTCAGAAGACAGGAGTCAGGATGGAGGGCGCGGAGCGCCATTTGGAGCGGCACGAAGAGGAAGAAAATGAAAAAGACCCAACAGTTTCTTGCGAAGCTCGATTTGCCCGCCGAAGACAATCACTCGCTCAAGGCGAGCAACAAGCGCTTCCCCGATGGCGGGCAGTGGCGCTTCGAGATTCCGAGCGTGGAAGGGCCGCGCGTTTTTCGTGAAGTTCTGGCGGCGGCGAAAGAACTCCAGGTCCCCGTGCATCGCGTCAGCGAGGGCAGCGGGATCATGCTGCTCACCCGGAACGAAATCTCGGAGATGGCGCGCATCGGCCATGACCAGCGCATCGAGGTGTGCCTGTTCATTGGCCCGCGCGCGACCTTTGAGACCGGTGCCCAGACCGCCTCGACTGCCGGAAAAGTGATTGGCCTCCAGCACCGCGGCGCCGACCAGTTGGTTTACGCCATCGAAGACGTGAAGCGCGCGTGCGACCTCGGCATCCGCAGCGTGCTGCCCGCCGACCTCGGCTTGATCTGGGTACTGAACGAGATGAAGAAGAAGGGCGAGCTGCCGAAGAATCTGGTCATCAAGAGTTCCGTGACGCTGCCTGCCGCGAATCCCGCCACCGCGAAGCTGTTCGAGCGCGCGGGCGTCAACACGATGAACATCCCCACCGACCTGACCCCGGCGCAGGTCGGCGCGCTCCGCCAAGCCGTCGCGATTCCCATCGATCTCTACATCGAAGTGCCCGACAACTTCGGAGGGTTCGTACGCTACTACGAGATGATGAACCTCATCCGCGTGGCTGCGCCCATCTATCTCAAATTCGGGCTGCGCAACGCGCCCGATATCTATCCCTGCGGGCGGCACATCGAAGACTTGGCGGTGAAGATGGGCCAGGAGCGCGTCCACCGCGCCCGGTGCGCAATCGAGCTGCTCGAGCAGTACGCGCCCGAACTCAAGATGTCCCCGCTGGGCAGCAAGGACCTCGGCATACCTGAGCTTTGAGTTCGATCACGCCACGCCCGACGACACGATCAGCGTTTCAGAGTTCTTCTGCCCACTTCAACCGGCTTGGGAAATCCCCTTTCGCAGAAGTGCTGTTAACGCTTTTCAGTTCTCTTACGTCTTGGTTATGAAGGGACCCGCGAGGCTGAGCCGTGGCATTCGATCGAGGCTCTTGCTTGGAGAAAGCTGCTAAGCCGTCGAAACAGTTCAGGCAAGGCCACACCGTGGGGGCGCAAGCATTGGTTGAATCCGCCGAGGATGCCGCGTTGGTCGGCGCCGCGTGCGTAGAGGCGAGTTCACCTCGCCAGGTGAGGGAAAGTCTCATCTGTCTCACTGGTCTCAAAATCCTCGCGGGTTGCGATTCAGCTAGAATTATAAAGCGTGTAGAATCAGTTAGTTACACAATAAAAACGCAGCACTTAAGAGGCCGGGCCGGTGGGGCAAAATGCCACACTTGGCGCCCCAAAGCTCGTATCTAGCCTACAGGAGTAGCGTCTCGTCGCCTGGCAGGACCGGCGGGAGGCCCACGCCTGGAAAATGCGTCAAACGCGGCTACCGGCTTTGGGTTGCGACGATGAAATTCATGCCACGCTTGCGGCACCAATTCCGTGCGGCCTCATGCTTTCGGATGGTGTCGGGGTTTTCGAGGAACTGGGTCCCTTTGACTTCGTGTAGTTCTTTGGTTCCTTCCGTTTTCTCGACAAGGAAATCGGGCCTGTACCCCCGTACGTTACCGGCCTCGGTCACATACTGGATCGCAATGCCGTGGTTCTTTGTCCATTTTGCCACGTTTTTGTCGCGTTCCAGGCGCTTCATATATTGGTGTTCCCATTCCGAATCGTAGCGCTCCACGGAGTACGCGCTTTTGGCAGGTTTTTCGAAATCGCCGTGCTCACTAGCTGGCACTGGAGGCCTCCGCTCGGTACTTGATGATGGATGAAACCAACCCTCGTTTATCTTTGATATGGTGCTGCATGGCTGTGCGTAGCCGGATGGCCCGCGTCAAGGCTTCGACTGAGGCCGTGGCCGGGCTCGCGCCCTCCAGGAGCTTCTTTCGAACGTGAGCGATCAAAACTCCATAGAGGTAGCCCAATTCCTGGGAGCCGATCCCATCCTCAGCCAGCAGATAGGCAGCGATGTCGCGGACGTTATGCGTCAATTTCTCCGCAAGTTCCTCCTGGCTCCCGTCGTCTTCCGGCGGCACTTTGCCAGTTCCCTTTGGGGCATCAATCAGTTCAATGAACTCCGGGTCGTCAGGCCGCCGGGCTTCCACGGCATCGTATTCAACCCGCTCAATTTCGACCTCCGCGCCATATTCGAAACTGTCAAGAATCTTCTGCCAATCCGGGTAATCCCCCTCTTCGAGTTCGAACTCATCCAAATCCTTCGCGAAGTCGGCTTCCTCTTCCGCAGCTTCAGGAATCTCGATAACGTTTTCGGGATGGACAAGCACCTGCGGTTTGCGCGGCGGCGGCAAGTCCTCGTCACCGAAGAGAGTGCCCTGGTCTATGTCTTGTTGATTTTCGCGCCGACCATCTCCCACAACCAATCGTGATGCAGCTTTCCGTGGTCCACGATGGCGCAGATTTCCCCAATGTCTTTGTCGCGCACGTTGCGGCGAAGGCCGCGGCCAACCACCTGCTGCCCGTAAACCCGCGAGGAGAACTTTCGGAGCAGCAGAATCACGCTCACGGCGGGGACAACTCGTCAAGCGCGGCTACAGGCTACTCAGGCCAGATGGTGGTTCCGTGGGTGTATTGCTTGTGTTCTTTGTACAAGATGAGCTGACTCGGGAATCTTGTGGCTTGCCAACCGGGGAGATGTTGCGCGATTAATCTTAGAAGCTCGTGCGCAGGCATGCCAGCACGCGGAACGCGAATCGTCACGCTGTTGTAATCGGGGTGTCCTTCCCTCCACCGATTCCTGTGGGAAATTTGGTAGCGAAGAATGTAAGGAAGTTGAGATTTCAGCAATTGCAGGAGATCGTTGCAATTCCGATTCCCTGCCGTGATACCAATACACGGCCGGTCGTGACGTATGGGAAATTGAGCGTCGAAACCGTCGGGTGCTTGTTCGTGGTTTCGCGTTCTCTGCCGGGATCGTGAGGGCCGAATCCTGGGGTTGAAAGAAAAATGACCCTCTGTGAAATATTTGCTGTAAGGTAAGGGCCTCACGAGTGTGATTACCGAAAAGCAAAGATTCACGATCCACGTATCTGCCAGCCGTTTAGACAAAGGCTTGCTCGCCATACCCCAAAGATTCAAAGACTGGTTCCCGAAAGAAGAATCCCAGATTCAAGTCGTTTTCGACGACAGGGATAGAGCTAAGTCACTCACCTTTCATCCTTACGATCCCACGGTCAAGGAGTCCAGGATATTCGGCCTTGGGCATTGGTTTTCCAAAAGAAGCGTTCGCGACGGGGACCTGATCTCAATCACCCTCGAAGATTTGGACAGACGGTTATACCGAATCGCCCTGGACCGCTACGTTCGGGAGCGGGAAGAGCAAAAGGCGCGGCAAAACCTTAAGGTTGCTCGGACGGACTCGGAAGCCATACAAGAGTTAAAAACTCTGTCACGCTTAACCAGAAAGCGCCCCCGAGACTTGGCCCAAGAAGAGTTGCTGCGAATTGCCCAGGAGTCGGTACGCCAACCACGTCCGAGGGTATGTCCGGGAGTAGTCGAACGCCACGAGGGTGTACCGTCGGGAATCCGGGTTCTGCTTCGCGAAGTGCATGACGGAAAGTGTCAGCTTTGTTCTTTCACTTTCGAAAAAAAGAACGGGGAACCGTACTTTGAAATACACCATCTTGACCCCGATGTCGGCCATCACCCAACCAACTTGCTTGTGCTCTGCCCAAACTGCCACGCCCAATTCGAGCATGCGACCGTAACCGATTTTAAATGGGCTGGTAACTGGCTGGTGGCCGTAATGATAAATGGCCAGCGCATGGCTATTCGGCAGCCGCTTGCGCATGACTCGATAAGGAGAGCCCTGCTAGGCTTGTGCATCGCGGTTGCAGCGACGCAGATCGGGCGCCTCCTTGTCCGCTAGAGCAAGCCAGCCTCTTCTTCAAGGAGCAGCTCGCCTCAATGACAGATATCTCCGCCCACGTCACCCGTGGAGCGGTCACCGAAGAGGGCTTTGTAGAAAGGGAGGTCCTTACGTGAGGAGTCAGACGAAACGGCGCACAAAGCGCGACGAATTGATCCTGAATCTGGCGGCCCGACATCTGCCTCTTGTTGACGGCAAACTCGAGCTGGACAGGCACTCGGCCGTGGTATCGGAGGGGGCCGACAACGGCGCTTACGTTCAGGTGTGGGCTTGGGTCTCCTTCGAGAATACGGAGCTGGACAAGGAGCTTGATCCTGCCTTTCCCGGCAATAAATGGTAGCCGGCGTTGATCCACCTTTTGGAGTCACAGTCGAGAACCCATGCCCCCTCATTTCTCTGCCTCGGGATGTATTTCGCCAGCGC
>CAZTHM010000033.1:15495-16235 GCA_964613505.1 uncultured Acidobacteriota bacterium
AAATGCTCGCAGCCTCCAGTTTCATGCGCGAGGCAAGCGCAGCGTATGGATTTATTTCGAATCCCACAACGTTGTGGCCGTGAAGGTATCCTTGCACAAGTGTCGTTCCGACCCCGGCGAAGGGGTCGAGAACCCATGCCCCCTCATTTCTCTGCCTCGGGATGTATTTCGCCAGCGCGTCATCCACAAACTGAGCGGAAAACCCAGCAATCCATGGAACCCAACGGTGCAAAGGTAAATCCCGGTTTCTTGTGAATGCGGAGTCTCGGAATCCGACAACTGGCTTCGGTGTGTCGATGAGAGTCGTTTGAAGTCCCATGACTGGTCATATCCTAACCGCATACCGTTGTGAGCACAAGTCCGGGTCGCAGCGGGTAGATTCTCTCTTGGTCGTAAAGGGGGAAACACGTACCGCAAGATTCGTTTTTCAAATCTTGCGGGGTTTCTGAAGAGCAGTGAACAGTGGACAGTGGATAGTGGCCAGTGGCCAGAAGGAAAGGTGCTAGGGGCGGGAAAGAGGGTGCTGGGTACTAGGTGCTGGGTTCTGGGGGCTTCCGACTCCTGACTCCCGACTCCTGAATCCCGACTCCTGAATCCTGAATCCTGTTCTTCCCCCGTCACTGTTTTTCCGCCGTAGTGGTTGGCGGGGGCGCGTCGGGCGGGGGGACGGAATTCGAAGTGTCACGCCCGCCCGCCACGGTGGCGGTGGGTAGAAGCCGTCAAAAACCCTGCCATTACCC
>CAZTHM010000034.1:0-16162 GCA_964613505.1 uncultured Acidobacteriota bacterium
TGCTCCGGCATCTTGGGATGCTGGATCGCCTCCCAGGGCTCGCCGCCCGCGGCTTTCAGAACCGCGCGGCAGGTTTCCTTGGAGTGCTCCCACATCAGCAACTCGTTCGCTCCCCACTGGAAGTGAATCCGAACGACGGGAATCCCGAAGATGTCTTTCACCTCGGGGTCGATATCCACGAAGTTGGTCGCGCTGGGGAGCGACGGCACTTGGCAGGTGAAGCCCACGGGCGTTCGATAGTAGCGCTTGATGTTGCGCTTGAGCTCCGAGCCGAAGCCTTCGAGGTGCGCGTGGTACCACGGAAACTCGTTGCACCCGCCACCCGCATAAACCGAATAGCCGCCGATGAACTTTTCTTCACGCGGCGACTTCAGGTTTTGCCAGCGCGGCATCCAGGCGATGGTGCTATCGGAAACATTATCGGGGAACGGGGGCTGGCCGAGCAGTTGCGGCAGGTAGCCGTAGGCCGACGTGCCGTAGAGATGGTCGCAAAGGTTGCGGCCAAGCTGGCCGCTGGAGTTGGCGATGCCCGTGGGCCAGTGGCGCGACTTCGAGTTGAGCATGATGCGCGCCGACTCGACGCACGAGGCCGCAACGACCACGGCCTTGGCGTGGACCTCCACTTCCTGCTTCGTCTTGCGGTCAATGTAGGCGACGCCGCGTGCGTGGCCGTTTTCGTCCACCAGGATGTTTTTGGCAACGGCATTTTCGCGCAGCTCGAGCTTGCCGGTCTTTTCCGCCTCGGGCAGAAAGAACCACGGCGTCGAAAAGAATGATCCCGTGTCGCAGCCCTGCGTGCAGTTGCCGCAGTAGTGGCACGCGGGATGCTCGTGATGCGCCACGGTGAGCTGCGCGATGCGGTCGGGAAGAAACGGCACGCCCAGCTTGTCGCAGCCGCTCCTCAAAATGTAATCGAGGCAGCGAAACTTCATGGGCGGCAGGTACTCGCCGTCAGGATTGCTGGGGCGATTTTGAACCGTGCTCGCCACGCCGATCATTCGTTCGACGCGGGAGTAGTACGGCGCGATCTCATCGTAAGACACCGGCCACTCGGGCACTGCGCCGTCCAGGCCCCAGACGCGGAAGTCAATGTCACCGAAGCGCGGCGACGACCGTCCCCAGAAATTCGTCTTGCCGCCCACGGCGTGGCAGCGCGGCCATTCCCAAACTGTGCCGGGCGCGGTGGTGTAAGTGATGCCGTGTTCCCACAAACCGTCGGTGTATTCGCCCTCGACCGTGTAGTACTGGTCGCGGTGGCGCGGGTCGCCGAAGCCGCGATACTTCATGTCGTAGGACTGTTTGTGATTGCGAAAGTCCTTATCGGGATCGAGCCGCCGGCCGGAATTGAGCGCGCAGACACTGAGGCCCGCTTCGCAAAGCGTCTGGATGGCCATGCCGCCCCCGGCTCCCGTGCCGATGACGATCACGTCGTAGGTTTTGCGAGCCATGATCACCCCTTGGGATGGAAGTCGAAAGTTAAAAGTTGAAAGTTAAAAGTTGAAAGGAAAACCTTCGATCGGTTTTCCGCGGTCAACTCAAACGCCTTCTGACTTTCAACTTTCAACTTTCGACTTTCAACTCGCTGCGCCCTGCGCCAGCCGCCGATGCTCGCGATCATCCCCGTGCGGACACTCCGGCGATTCGGCATAGAACTCGAGCCCCGGGTATCCGAGTTGCTCCAGCCCGATGCGCGTGGTGTAGAAACCCATGACGGCGTACTCGCGCATCAGTTTGAAAAAGTCGCGGCCCTCGTCTTCGCCGGGACGGAAATGCTCGCGATACGCGAGATGCTTCAGGAGTTCGGTTTCGGTTGCCGCATCCAGCTCGCGGAAGACTCGCCCGTGGAGCCGCACGGCGTGCGCATCGAGCCACGCCAGCCCGTAGCGAAACTTAAACTGGAGATTCACATCGTTCGCTACTATGAAGTCGATGAACTCGCTCGCGCCGGCCTCGCGCGCGCCGGGCGAGCCGTCGCTCGGGATAATCAATTCCGCGAGACGCGCGACGGCCGCGTATTCTTCCGCAGAAAAGAATCGCGGCTGGTAGGAGGCGCCGGGCAGGCTCACCAGGCTCCCCTTCGCCGCGCGCGCGTGGTCGTGCGCGAAAACCCAACGGTCGAATCCGGGAAACCCGCTCGCCGCCGCAGCCAGCGCCAGCGCGCGCAACATTTCGCGGCGATCAATCCCTTGGCCAGCCATACTCAACCTCCGGTCGGATTTTTCATCTCAGCGCAAAATCGAGCCGGGCTTGAAACCGAGGCGGTAGGAAATCTCGCGGCCGGTCTCGCAAACCAGACGCGCGATTTCCGGCACGCGCTCCAGCGTGATGCGGGTAGCCGGTCCCGCGACGCTGAATGCCGCCACTGCCTGGCCGTTGTGGTCGAACACCGGCGCCGCCACGCAGCGCAGGCCATCGACGATCTCTTCGTTGTCGACGGCGTAGCCGCGCTCGCGGACGCGCTCGAGCTCCTTTTTGAGCTGCCCCAGGGTCGTAATGGTTCGCGCCGACCGGCGCTCGAAGCCCGGAGACTTGGCCAGCCGCGCCAGCATCTCTTCGCTCTGGTAGGCGAGTAACGCCTTCCCAACTCCGGTGCAATGCAGGGGTATTTCGCCGCCCAGCGGCGTGTCCAGGCCGACCGGCTGAGGGCTTGGCAATTTCTCGATCGAGACCGCGTGATCGCCGCGAAGAATCGTGAGGTGGACGGTTTCCTGGGTCTTCTGATTCAGTTCGCGCAGCAGCGGCACCGCCACGCGACGCACGTCCAGCCGGTCGAGAACTCGCAGGCCCATGCGCAGAACTCGAAATCCGAGCACATAGCCGCCCGTCGCGGGATCCTGCTCCACAAAGCCTTGCCGCAGGAGATTGACCATCAGGCGGTGCACGGTGGAAACGTGCAGGTGCAGGCGCCGGCTGAGTTCCGTCAGCGTGTAGCTGGGCTGTTCGTCTTCCGCCAGGCATTCCAGGATGCGCAGCGCCTTCACCAGAGCCTTCACCGTGTAGGCGCCGGCAGGAGTGGATGATGATGGCTTGGGGGATTTCATATGGCGAAAACTATGGCGGAACCCGGTGGTCTGTCAAGCGGGAACTGTCTGGAGATGCGACCGGCGCCCGCTGTCTGGTGGTCAAAAGGAAACGCACAGATTCGGTCAGCGGCGCTACTAAACGCGACGATGCGGCACGCGCGCCCCGGACTCGAGCAACGCGATCTCGGCCTGGGCGCGGGCTCGAGCTTCGCCGCCCGCTTGGCGGAGGTACTCGGCCGCCGTGCGCACGTCGCCGCGCTGCGTCGCCGCGTATCCGCGAACCAGGTTTTTCTCGTCCTCCGAAGTCAGGTTATGAATCGCCAGGTCCGGAGGCAGGGGTCCGCCGGCCGCAGCTTCAGCATGAAGTTGATGTTCAGCGACACGGTATTATAAGGAAGCGAATTGCCTTTCGGAGTCTGATACTCCAGACCGGCGATGGCTCCCGCCGTGTTCGCAGCGTAGATGCCGCCCACGCTGCCCCCTACTCGTGCGGCGCGGTGGCTGGCGAGATTCAGCAGAAGCGGAAATGTCAGACCCAGGAGCAACGATGGAATGATGAGCAGGTAGAACGCCAAGAACAGTCGCAGGAGTTCTGCCGCCACAAAAAAGGATGTCTCGTGCTTCCACAATGGCGACATGTCGCCACTGAGCATGACGGCCAAGATGATGCCTTCCAGACCCAACTCCACCGCACGAGGCAAGGGAAAACACGCGGCGCGCGGCCGGCGCAGAATCTTCCAGGCCAGGTATGCCATTCGTCCCAGCAAGAGGAAGGCGATGCTCAGGAGATTGAACTCGAACGCGCGCATGATTCCTGGCGCGAAGACATCAGGAATGCGGTTCCACAGCGGCAGCGTACAAAACACTGCCAGGGCCAGGAACAATTGCGATCCCGCCAGGACCCGCGGCCACACAGTCGGCGACGGAAAGTGGCGAGCTACAACCTGAGCGCCGACACCGAGTCCGCAGAGGAACGTGAACAGCATCACTCCGAAGGCATAAAAGGTGTTGCCGATCAGGAAGGCCAGGACGTGGGTCCAAACGACCTCGTAAGCCAGCGCCACCCCGCCAGTCAGGAAAGCTCCAATAACCAACACCTTGGCGCTCACGCGCGGCAGGGCTTCCTCGCCCGCCACTGGAGAAGCGGGCAGTTCAACTTCGTTAACAGATTGGGTCCCCGACCGGCGACCGATCAACGCCACTGCTGCAAAAATGGCGAAGTTGACGCCACAGGCCAGTCCAATCGTGGCCCGCACCCCGAGGAACGGCATCAGCAGATAAGCGGCCAATGCGAACCGGACTCCGGTCAATGCCGCTGGTCCAAGATGAAACCGATTATAGAGCGCCACGTAGAAATCCATCAGAAGCGCAAAGAGATGATGAAGAAGCAATAGATCCCGACCAGCAGTTCCAGCACGCCGTAGATCCAAATCGAAGGCGCCCGACGGTCCACCCAGCGCCCGAACAGGAAGGCGCCCAGCGCCAGTCCGCCGAGGAAGGCCGCGAGGACCGTGCTGGTGGCATGCGCTGTATTGCCGAAGCTGTAGGTCAGCAGGCGGGTGAAGATAGTCTCGAAAATCAAACTTGACGCGCCGGAGCAAAAGAAAAGTGCCGTAAGCACCCGCAGCGAGGAGGATGGAGTGAAAGGCTGAATGGGACTTTTCAAGTTCATCCGGAAATGATCGTCGGTATCCAGTGGCACGGACCAAGGCCCCGCAAAATCCGACTGCGGGATGCGGGTTGGACTTATAACCGAAAAGAGAGAGCTTTGAAATGGAAAAGCGTGAGGAATGCCCGTATAATGAGCGGGGCAGCGGACCGGTCAATGCCGTTTGCATCCATGGGCATGATTGCAATGAGACGATTCAGGCCGTTTCTTCTGCTCGCGGCGGGCCTTGCAGGAATTGCTTTCGCCGTGTCGCACAACGCGAGCCCCGTCCTCAGGTCCGTCCAATTCCGCAACGACTTCGAGGCCGGGAGTCTGGAGGCCTGGGATTTCCCTTTTGACGAGGACTGGGTGATTCGCGGCGAACCCGGCAATCACTTTCTCCACCTGCTCCGTCGGCGGGAGCCCGGCGTGCCGCGTCGTCCGCTGCAATTCGCGCGGCTGCGGAACATCAACGTGGGCAGCTTCAAGCTCGAAGCCCGGGTCCGGCGTGAAGGCACTTCCATGATCGTCGTCTTCAATTACGTGGACACGCTGCATTTCTATTACGCGCATCTTTCGGCGGACCGCGGAACCGCACAGCCGGTTCATAATGGGCTTTTCATCGTTAACGGAGAGCCGCGCAAGCGCATCGCCGGCACGGAAGCCGATCCCGCATTACCCGACCAAGGTTGGCACAAAGTCCGCATCGAGCGGAGCGCCCCGTCGGGATCCGTTGATGTCTTCATGGACGACGAAACGCAACCACGCTTTTCAGTGATTGACCGGACATTCAATTGCGGGCAGGTTGGCATCGGCTCTTTCGACGAGACGGGCGATTTTGATGATGTCAAGCTGACCTCTGACGACGCAGGGTGCACGCCGGGAGCAGTAATCCGGCCTGCCAATGCGCCCTGACTTCCGTTCCTCGGTCTTCTACGATCCAGATAATGTTCGAAGAGGCGAGAATCCAAGTTGACCCGCACACCCTCGAGCGCGCTGAAGAGCGAGGAACTAATGAGGCTGAGCTACATGACGTGCTTCAGACGGGAGTTCCCATCCCCGGCAAGCTCGGGCGAGAAGGCAAGGCGAAGATCTACGATTTCAAGCGAGTCCGCAATGGGAAATACTTTGAGCAGAAGCGGGTGGAAGTGTTCTACACTGTCGAAGGGCAAACTTGGGTAACCGTGACGGTGTATGTCTACTACGGAAAGTGGGGGTCATAGCATGCAGATTCACTACAACGCGAAGTCAGACCTCGTTTACCTCCGCCTGGACGACCGCAGGCAGGAGGTTACCAATACGCGGGTCTCAGACGACATTGTCCTCGACATCGGCGAAGACCAGCGCATCGTGGGGATTGAAATCCTCGACGCATCAAAGCATCTGAACCTTGAGAACCTACTGCCTGTGACGTACGAGGTCACTCGCTAGAAATCTCGCCCCGCAGAGGCTGGCGGGGTGCTAAAGGCCCGTTGAACGCAGCCATGGGCAGAGGGGACATGCTTGGAGGCAAAAATGAGTAAAGACGTATCCCGAAGGAAATTCCTGGAGAAAGTCGCCCTGGGCACGGCCGCGGGCGCAACGCTTCCGCTTTTGAAAGAAGTGGCGGAAGCATCGCCGACGTCGTCGAAGCTCCCCACCCGCACGCTGGGCCGGACCGGCGCGAAGGTTTCGATTCTCGCCTTTGGCTGCGGCAGCCGCTTCCTGATGTACCAGGAGGAAGACAAGGCGCTCGAGGTTCTCAACCACGCCATGGATCTTGGCATCACTTACCTTGACACCGCCTACGCTTACGGCGACGGCAAAAGCGAGACGCGCGTGGGCAAAGTGATGGCGACACGGCGCAAAGAAGTCTTCCTTGCCACCAAGATTCCCGACCGCACGCGCGATGAATTCATGAAACGGCTCGAAGGCAGCTTGAAACGCCTCCAGGTGGACCAAGTCGATTTGGTGCACATCCACAGCCTCGGAAATGCCGAGGACCTCGCCAAGATCGAAGCGCCCGACGGCGCGCTGAAAGGCTTGCTCGAAGCTCGCGAGCAGAAGATGACGCGCTTTATCGGGATGACCAGCCACACCAACGGCGAGGTCATGGCGCAGGCCATCGAGCGCCACCCGCTCGATTGCGTCCAGATGGCGCTGAATCCCACGCGCAATGGCCGCTTTGAAGAACTCGCCCTGCCCGCCGCCAACCAGAAGAAGTTGGGCATCATCGCCATGAAGGTGACCGGGCAGGAATTCCTGGTGGGGACCGGCGAGAACAAGGCAAACATCAATCAACTTCTGCGGTATTCGATGAGCCTGTCGGTCACGACGGCCGTGATCGGCATGCCGCGCGTCGAACATATCGAGCAGAACATCGAGATCGCGCGCGCCTTCAAACCGCTCGACCGAGTGGAAGTTGAGTTATTGCAGAAAGATTTCGGTTCGGTGCGCGACACTCTGCAGAAGCGTCTGAGCGGTCACTTGGACGGGCCCACGAGCAACCCTGAGATCTTCTGCGTCTGATCGAGTTGGCGTAGGGGCGGGGCTTGCCCCCGCCCGATCGCTCGAGATGCAGGGTTCCCCCCCGCCGCGCAGAGTAAGCCGCCGTCGTGTGGAGCGGAGAGTGTTGGCCAACGCTCAGGCGAAAACTTCTGTCCAAATCCGCCCCATGGTGGGGCAGGATGCGGACTGCGTCGCCGCACTCGCCACCCAGCTCGCCTACCCGTCGACAGCAACGCAAATCCTGAAACGACTCGAACGCATCGAAGGCGACGAACAGCATGCCGTCTTCATCGCCGAATCAGGGGATGGCCAGGCGCTCGGCTGGCTCCACGTCTTCGTTTGTCATCTTGTGGAGAGCGACCCGTACGCGGAGATCGGCGGGTTAATCGTTGACGAACGGTACCGTGGCTCGGGGATCGGCCAACGGCTGCTCGAGCAAGCTGAAGCTTGGGCGCGCGCAAAGGGTTGCGCAAGCATTCGCCTGCGCTCCAACATCATCCGCAAAGCAGCTCATGAGTTCTATCTGAACCGCGGCTACACCCTCACTAAGACCCAGCACGCATTCGCCAAGACCCTGTAATGGGGCGGCGGTCGATCAGCGTTCCAATTCAATGCGGGCGGGCCAGAACGATGGATCGGCTTCCAGCGCGCGCTGGAAATACTCCTTCGCCACATCGGCACGGCCGCGCAACGCTTCCATGAGGCCGACGGAATAAAACGCGGTCGCGCCCGGGCTCGACTTCGAAGCGCTTTCCAGAAGGCTCGTGGCATTTTTTTCGCTTTCATCGGCGCGCCCCAGCTTCATCATTGCCGCCGCCTGGAAAGCTTTCGCCGGGCCATGAATCCTCTTTCCCCCTTTTGCGGCTTCCTGCCAGGCGGAGCGCGCGTCGTCGCTACTGCCCGCCGCCTGCAAGGCCTCGCCCAGCCAGTATAGCGCTGCCTCGTCGTGAGGCTCGTTGGGCTTGCCTACTCCGAGGTTTTCCGGATACTCCGTCGCGCGCCGGAAAGATTCTTCTGCCTCACGGAATTTCCCCGCCGCGAGGCTGGCCCTCCCCTTCTCGAGGTTCGACGCCACATAAACCTGGCGTACGGCTTCGCCGCCTTCGTAGGGTTTGAAACGATGGTCCCTAAGGATTTCCAGGGCTTGGTCGTATTGCCTCAGCTGAACGTGGAGGAGGGCGCGGCGGACCCGCACGGCATCTCGGCCCAGGACGTCCGCGGGGGCCTGCGCGAACAATTTCTCGCGTTTCGCAGACTCATTCAACTGCGTATAGATTTCGTCGAGATCCACGTACAAACGATATTCCTGCGGGGCCAACTCAATCGCCTTGGCATAGAAACCCGCCGCGCTCTGCAAGTCTTTCTTCACCCGCCAGGCGTGCACGCCCAGGTTGCGGAAGAGGACGGGATACTCGAACCCAAGCCCCAAAGCCTGGAACCACAGGCGCGACGCGGTGTCGTAACGACCGCGAGCGAAGAGGAAGTTCCCCAGAAAGTAGTAGGCGTGCGCATCCGTGGGATTTTCGCGCGTAGCCTGATCGAGCACCAGCGCGTCTTCGATACGATGCGGGAATACCTTTTCGACCGGCCCCAAGGCGGCCCGCTGCGCGTATTCCTGAGCCTCGCGCTCCTTTCCCTCCTGCCGCGCGCTGGACGCCAGATAGTAGTACACGAGGGGTGAGAGCGAATTCACAGGCAGGTCTTTCAACGCCGCGTTTAAGACGAATTTGACGGACGAATGATCGCCGAGGCGACGGTACCACGCCGCAAGTTCCAGGTAGTTCTGCGCATCGTGGCCCAGCGCTTTCTTCCAGCGCTCACCCCCTGCCGACGTCTGCGGCGGTGATGCCTGCGCTCTCTCGACCAGCGCGAACGGCAGCAGGGGCATTCTTGCGAGCGCTTGGTCCGCGGCCTTCGCAGCCTCTGCAGTCTTCCCGGCCCGTCGCAACGCCACCGCCAGGTCCGCCAAGACCAGCGCATCTCCCGCGTTGAAGCTCAGCGCCTGGCGCAGCTGCTTCGCCGCCTCGTCGAACTTTTTTTGATAAATGGCAATCTCGCCCAATTGCGCGTAGGCCGGCGCCGGCGGCCCACCATACTGGATCGCTGACCACAAGGAGTCCTGCGCCATTCCCCAACGCTGGGAGGCACGGTAAACGACGCCCGCCGCGTAGTGGATGGCCGGATCGGAGGCGTTCCTCGCCAGGGCGCGCGCGATGAAGCTCTCAGCCTGAACGAAGTTGGCGGCCCGATAGGTCCGCCAGACCAGTTTGAGCAGCGCCGGGACGTAACCCGGGTCGCGGGTGAGGACCTCGGCGTAGACTTCAGCCGCCGCGTCCTCGTCGCCGTCTTTCTCCTCCTCGACTCCCCCGAGGAAGAGTTCTTCCACGCTCATCTGGGCGCGGGGCTTCGACGGCGGGGGTGTCTTACCTGCCGCAGGAACAAAATCCGGATTGCCGTCGATGGGGTCCGCGGCCGACCAGCTTGCCATCAGTCGACCGCCGTTGTGGACTTCCACTACCAGGCCCTTCCGTGCCGAGTCGAGATCCTCCACGGCAGTTCCGATCGTGGCCGTCTTCAGCGGCGACATAGGGGGTAATGGAATCTCTCGAAGCAGGCGGGAGCCGAGAAGGAGGCGCACTTTCGGAGCTCCGAGGGCCTTGGTAGGCAAAATGGCCACATCAACCCGTGGGTTGGCGTTCTGCGACGCCGGCAAAAACCGGACATTGAAGGCAAGTTCTTCGTTCGCTTCCACCCACCCATCGCGCAATCCGTGCACCGGATACCAGTATTCAGTGAACTGCTCCGCGCGCCGCGGAGGCATGAACTCGTAGTTCAGTTGAGTTTCGTATCGCCCGGCCTGGATCTCGTTGTACGGTCCGTCGTTGTCCGTCAAGAGATTGGTCCAGATCAGGCCGTCTCCGGCCACGCCCCAGGTCCAGGTTTTCTTGCCCGGGACCTCGCGGAAGTCGGCCACATGCACTACTCCATAGTCCGCCTTGTGGTAATACGCGCCAAAGAAGCTGCGATGCACCTGCCGGGCAAATAGCGATGTGTGTTCGCGAACGTTTTTGTACCAACTCCATTCCGCACCATCGTGATCGGGGTAAGCCCAAACGACCCCTTTGGTATGTGGGTAGGCCTCGCGCATGGGATAGATGAACTGCATATCTTCGGTGGCGGGGACGGCCGCAGTGGCCCAGAACCAGTAGAGGTTAGTGAGGGGCGTTGAATTGAAAAGCGTCACGCGCTGTTCGAGCCTTCCCTTGCCGCGGCGCAGTGTCAGGGCCACTTCCCAGTGCATCCCGGTCACGCGATCGATGTCGCCCACCACCACGGTGGCGCTCTCCGTGGCGTTCCGTAAGATGGTTGAAGCCACCGGAGACACTGTCACCACCGTATGGCCATTGGGGAAATTCCACTCGATGCCGCCGGAGATCCATGCGCCGCGCAACGCGACCAAGCCGTATTTGACGACGTTGTTGCGGTAGAACACTTCCCGCTTGTTGACCTTGTCGTAGAGCGAGTACAACCGGCCGCCCATCCCAGGAAGGACGATGGCTTTGAGGTATTCATTCTCGAGGAAGATTGCCTTATAGGATTTCGGCTCCCGCTGGTCTGTCAGGTCGTCGAGCATTGTGTACGGATAAACATGATGGCGATTGACGAGTGGGAAAGCCGGGTTTGGATCTTCCTCTCCCAACAAATAGGTAGGGATGGTGATCGTCCCTTCCCAGGCGCGGACTTGGGCGCGCAGGCTCGCGGCCGCCGCGAGCGCGGCGAACCCCGCGGCAAAAATGATTCCGTAACGAAATGATTTCATCGACTGGCTCCCGGCAGGAAGAATGGGGGCGGGCGCGGGACCCGCCCCTGAAGGGATCCGTGCTTGACCGCTCGGACTCAGACCTTGTACTGCGCCGCTTTTTTCTTCAGGAACTCAAATGATTCGCGGTACTGGACGTCGATGTCAGGCACCATGCCAACATCAATGGCGAGGTAGCCGGAAAACTTGTGCTTCTTGAGTCCCTGGAAGACACCGTCCCAGTCCACCGTGCCGCGCCCGGTGGCGACGTGATCGTTGACGCGCCCATCGTTGTCGGCGGCGTGGACGAAGAAGATACGCTTGCCGAGCTTCTCGACGCTAAGCGCCAGGATCTCCTTTTGCGCGTTGAGGTGTGCTGTGTCGAGCACCGCGCCGAAATTGTCGCTGCCCACGTGGTCCATCATGCGCAGGATGGCGTCGGTGTTGCTCAGCATCTCGCCCACGCGCGGCTCGACGCAGAACTTCAGCTTAGCCTTTTTGGCCTCGCCGGCCATGAAGCTGAAGGTCTCCACCATCGCATCCCACTGGCGGTCCCACTTGAACTTCGGGTCGATCTCGACGCTGAAATGTTTGCCGTAGCTGATGCTCTCCTTGTAGGGCGAGTCGCCCTTGAACTTGAGCGGTGGCGTGAAGCTGTCACCCTGGATGGTGTGGGACTTGAAGAGATTGGCAATCTCGATGGCTCGCTTGAAGAGCTCCCAGGATTCCTTCCGCTTCTTCTTGTCCGGGCTAACCGATTCGGGGAGCACCGGGCAGAAGTTGATGACCTTCAGGCCTTCGCCGTCGCAGAATTTCTTCAGCTCGTGGCGCTGCTCGTAGACAGCAGTGAGGTTATCGCGGCGAACGCCTTCCAACTCGACGTACTCGAATCCCAGCGCCCTCATCTCTCCCAGGACCTTGAACGTGTCCGGCAATGAGGGCGGGTATCCGTACTTCGTAATCGCATATAACCAGCAGCAACTGATCTTCATAATTGGCAGCCTCCTGTTAATTTGTGCGCCCTAAATCTATACGAGCTTCTGGCAGGAAAGCAATCAGAACCGAGCGCAACGCGCGCGTCCGTGCCCTACCGTCCAAAAGCAGGGGACTCGGCGGCCGAAGTTGAGAAAGGGGTGGGGCACGCGGCGGCGGCGTGCGCGTGCGGCTCCCGGGCGACCGCGTGATTCTGGGCGGACAGGCAGTGACGGTGCTTTGTGGAGAACTCCTGTGAATCTCCGCCAGAAATTCACGCCGCGTCGATGGCGCGGGCCACCCGGTTGGCCGAACGAGTTGCTGCTTCCATGCCCCAGTTCAGATTGTCAGCGTAGGCGCCGGCAAAGTGGATCCGTCCGTGCGGTTCGATGATGAGAGGCCAGAACTTTTTCAAATCGCCCGGCGGATAGTTGAGTCCCTCGCAAGCCATCGCCCAGGGGTCGCTTGCCCAGTCGTGGACGTAAACTTGTTCAATGTCGTGAGACTTCCCGGGATAGTGCTTATTGAACGCGGCCAGCGCCTCTTCCGGCGTGGTTAAGCCCTGAGCGGTGCTGACCAGCAGTCCTCGCGCGGTCTCGACGTCTTCTCCCATCTTCCAATAGTGGCCCAGTGCCGGATCGCCAACCTCGACGTTGGGGCTGACGGCGTCGCGCTCCCAGAATCGCGAGCGCGACTGGAAGACCGGCCGCGATGCGGTGTAGTACTTGAAGTTCTGGATCACATAGTTCCGTGCATCGGGCCAGGCGGGTTTCACCGGCACCTGGCGGAGCATGACCAACGACATGCACGAGACCAGATAATCGCCTTCGATATTCTTTTCCTGGCCGAACTCGCGGTAACGAACGGTCACGCCAGTTGCTCCGTGCTCGATGCCCGTCACCGGACACCCCAGGCGAACCCGCTCGCCCAGGCGCTGCGCGAAGGCATCGGTCATTCCGGAATTGCCGCCTTTCAGGCGAAACACTTTGGGCGGAGCCAGCGGCACGCCGCGCAGATGGAGCAGGGCCGCGTGCCAGATCGAATGCAGGGCCGAATCGTCTCCTCCGATATGACCGAGGGCCGCCGGTGAAGCGCCATCCTTTTTGAAAACGTCAGTCAACGTCGTATCATCCAAGTGGTTAAGTCCTGCTTCGAAAGGTTTATATTCGTCCTTGAACTTCTCGACGTAGGGCGCGAGATACAACATCGAAAGGTTCCACCACGGCTCCTTGGCTAGGTATTCGCATTCACGCGCGTTGAATCCCATACCGCTCAGCACCCGGCGGTCGTGCAGTTCGTCTTCGGTGCGCAGCTTCCCCCCGACGTAGCGGAGGTAGTTTTCGCGCCGCGGATAATAAAGCCACGGGAGATTGAATTCGTTGACGTAGCCCCAATAGAGATCGTAGCCGGGCTTGGTAAAGTGCTCGGCGCCGGCGTCGAAATAGAATCCGTCCGCCAGCGGGTCGCGAATGGTGCGGACGTGGCCGCCCGTTCTTCCCGCCGCTTCCAGCACGGTCACCTCGTGGCCGCGCTTCATCAGCTCGTAGCCGCAGCAGAGCCCGGCGATGCCACCCCCCGCAATAATGACTTTCTTCGGGCGATGCGTCTGCGGCCGCAACGGTTCAGCCGAAGCCGCCGTCGAGCCGACGACCACGGCCCCCGCGGCAATCGTTGCGCCCGCAAGCTTGAGCGCCTCGCGGCGGTTCAGGGGCCTTAGCGTTGCGGACTCCTTTACCGCTTCTTGCGAATTGTCATGACCGTTCGTCGGCGGCATACGCTGACTCCTTGTTGCAGCATCGAAATGAGAAAAGATTCGCCCTTTGCGCGCCTGAAACTACATGCATTCAACGCGCTCTGTCAATGCTCCTGTGCCGTGGAATCGAATACGCCTTGACAGACTTTACGGTGGGCCGGATGATAGGCGCCGGGAGGACGCGTGCCCGCCGACCCGCGTGAACATCTCGCTCGCATTGCCCGGCTGGTTTTCGCCCGGCGCTTGACGGACTCGAGCGGCGGGAACCTCAGCCTGCGCGACGGCGAGCGCGTTTACTTGTCGCCCTCGCGTGCCGGAAGCCAGCAGCAATGGCAGATCGAGGCGCGCGATGTGGTGGCGCTGGACTTCGAGGGCCGGGTGATCGAGGGACCGGATCGGCGCACGCGCGAGTGGCAGTTCCACCTGGGCATCTACAACGCCCTACCCCGAGCGGGCGGCATCATCCACGCCCAGGCGGGGCACTTTATGGCGTTTGTAGCCGCGGGACGGCCCATGGCGCCCGTCCTGGAGCACACGCGAAAATTCGGGACGATCGGCGTCACGCCGCCCGCTCCGGCCCACAGCGCCGAACTGGCCCACAACGTGGTTGAGACATTCCGGTCGCAGGCCAAAGGGCTCGAAAGGCACGCACTCGCCACCTTCGTCCCCCAGCACGGGATTATCGTGGTGGGCCGCGACCTCGACGACGCCTTCGACACGCTCGACCGCCTGGAAACCAACGCCCAGGCGATTCTGCTGGGGAAATTGTTAGGAAACGCCCCGGATTGATTTTGGATTTTCGATTTTGGATTTTGGATTCCTGATTTTGGATTTTGGATTTTGGATTTCGGGCGCCAAGCAGATAGTGCTGCCATCCCTTTTCGATTTTCGCTCGTGGAGATTCGTTCTTGCGCATTGACAGCGGCTGATGTGGTTCTTTCAACTTTGAACTCTGAACTTTGAACTCTCAACTGTTAACTGTCTTCATGCTTCTCACCGTAACCCCCAACACGGCGCTGGAACGCGTGCTTGAGGTCGAGCGCTACATTCCCAGCGCGCGGCTAACGGTTCGCAGGGACACGCAGTGCATTGGGGGCAAAGGCAACCTGGCCTCGGCATTTGCGGCGGATCTGGGCGCAGCTACGGTGGCACTTGGTTTCGCGGCAGGCAAGAGCGGTTGGGAACTGGCAACGCTCTTGCGTTCCCGCGGCGTCAAAGTGGATTTCAGTCCGGCGGAGGGCGAGACCCGCCGCACCGTGGTCGTGGTTGACGAGGCGCTGCCCGGCCAGACGTGGCTGATGCCGGAGAGCCTTCGTGCCACTCGAGCGGGCCAGCGCCACCTGCTCAGCCGCTTCGACTACTGGCTGGGGAAAGCGTCCTGGGTGGCCCTGTGCGGCAGCCTTCCGAAGGGATGCTCGGCAGATCTCTATCGCCGCCTCAGCCGGGAGGCCCGGTCCCGCAGTGTTCCCGTGCTGATCGACGCGCGCGGCCCGGCTCTGGCGCAGGCCCTCGCCAGCCGGCCGGCGGTCGTAAGATTGAACCGCGAGGAACTCGAACTCACGCTCCGAGAAAAAATCCCGACCATGCCCCGACTCCTGCTCGCCCTGCGGCGACTGGTGGCGGAGGGAATCCAGGTCGTGATTTGTACGTTAGGGAGCGAAGGCGCGGTGGCCTTGACGGACACGGGCGGGTGGCGTGTGGTTCCCCCGGCCGTCCATATGCGCAGTTCCGCCGGGTCCGGTGACGCCTTCACCGCCGCGCTGCTGGTTTGGCGCGCCAAGGGAGCCGATTGGCCCGTGGCCTTGCGCTGGGCGGCCGCGGCAGGCTCCGCCAAGGCGCTCAACGCCCCGACCGACGCGCCACTCGACCTCGACCGAGTGCGGGCCACATACCGCCGCGTCAAAGTTTCGCGACTGTAGCACCCGTCATCAACGCCAGCCCCACCGACACTCTGGCCAGACCCCGCAACCTTGTGATACCTTGCCGGGCTGCCGGATGATGAGATTCGAGCACCCCTGAGGGGAGATCAAACTTCGTGAAACCACTCAAGCGCCTTCGCTGGTGGATCGTGTGGACGCTGTTTTTCTCCACAGTCATCAACTACATCAACCGCCAGACCTTTTCGGTGCTCGCTCCGGTCATTACCAAAGAACTGAATCTGAGCCATACCGATCTCGCGCACGTCTTCTCAGCCTTCCAGATCTCCTACGCCGTCACCTGGCTGGCGGGCGGAATCCTCTTGGATGTCATCGGAACGCGCCTGGGACTGGCGCTCGCGGTGGTCTGGTGGTCGGTCGTAAGTATGCTGACCGGACTCGCCAATTCCGTGCTGTCGTTCAGCATTTTCAGGTTTCTCCTGGGCATCGGCGAAGGGTGCAACTGGCCCGGCGCCAGCAAGACGGTCGCCGAGTGGTTCCCCGCCAAAGAACGCGGCGTGGCGGTGGCGATTTTCGACAGCGGCTCGAGCGTGGGCGGGGCCA